>NZ_JALBGX010000140.1:0-16623 GCF_023006465.1 Rhizobium sp. PRIMUS64
CGGCGATCGTCACCAGGCCGGCGCCGGCCTTCAGGCCCGAGATTGCCGACATGCGCGCGGCACCCGTCTTGTCGGCCTCGCCTGAGAAGACGACCAGATGACCGCGCTTGTATTTGTGGGTTTCCAGCTGCTCGGCCGGCAGCGCACTCTTCCAGGCATCCGGCGTGTTCTCGGCGATGACACCGCCCGCCTCAGCGCGGATGATGCGGGCGGGAATGCCGATATCGAAGACCTCCAATTCACCGCAAAGCTCCCTGCCCGGCATCAGGAGATGGCCGGGCTTGCGGGTCATGAAGGTGATGGTATTGCAGGCCCGGAAGGCAGCCCCCAGCACCTTGCCGGTGCGGCCGTCGAGGCCGGAGGGCAGATCGATGGCGAGCACGGGAATAGCGGCCTCGGTGACGCGGCCGATTAGCGCGCGCACATCGGCCGGCACCTCGCGGCCAAGCCCCGCCCCGAACAGGCCATCGATGACGACGTCGCCGGTTTCGGGCCGATAGAGGTCGAGGTTTTGCCCCTGGAGCACGCAACCGGCTTGGGCACGGGCGGCATCGCCCTTCAGCCTGGAGGGATCGCCGAGGTGGAAGAGCGCCACCCTCGCCCCGCTCTTATGCAGATGACGTGCTGCGACATAGGCGTCGCCGCCATTGTTGCCGGGTCCGCAGAGTACGACGAAGCGCAACGCTCCGGGATGAAGGTGCAGAGCAGCGGCCGCGACCGCGGCGCCTGCCCTCTCCATCAGGCCGAAGGAGTCGATGCCGGATGCGGCAGCGGCCGCATCGACGGCGGCCATTTCGGCAGGCGTGAGAAGAAGGTCGGACAGATGTTTGATCATCACCCTATTCAATCAAAAAACGCCTAAAAAACAACCGCCTGGAATACCAAAGAGAAGGGCGCAATTTAAGCATTTGCCTATATTTTCATCGCATCGAGATGTGTATTCGCAGTTGCGAAAATACCTGACTTTTTCCGTTTCGGATGTGATTTTGATCGGAGACAATGTTTTTCCACCTATTCCGGCACCAAAACGACATGGAATTCCCCGCAAACGCGCCGGTTTTGGCAGAATCGACGACTTTTTTCGATAAGATGGATTTCAAACTGGCACGATATCTGCATCATATCCGGCGAGCGGGAAAATTCCTGCCATAACAAGAGAAGCGGAGAGACATTTTCTCATGAAAAAGATCGAAGCGATCATTAAGCCTTTCAAGCTGGACGAAGTGAAGGAAGCCCTTCAGGAAGTTGGCCTGCAGGGTATCACGGTCACGGAAGCCAAGGGTTTCGGCCGTCAGAAGGGCCACACGGAACTCTACCGCGGAGCTGAATACGTCGTCGATTTCCTGCCGAAGGTCAAAGTCGAGGTCGTACTGGCCGATGAGAACGCGGAGGCCGTCATCGATGCGATCCGCAAGGCGGCGCAGACCGGCCGCATCGGCGACGGAAAGATCTTCGTATCCAATATCGAAGAGGTTATCCGCATCCGCACCGGCGAGACCGGCATTGATGCCATCTGACCACTTTGCCAATCGCGCAAAGTCCGTTACCGTCATCGCCGACCTAGACCGTCATCGCAAATCGGAGGAAACTCATTAATGGCGACCGCAAGCGAAATTCTGAAGCAGATCAAGGAGAACGACGTAAAGTTCGTCGATCTGCGTTTCACCGACCCGAAGGGCAAGCTGCAGCATGTGACGATGGACGTTGTCTGCGTCGACGAAGACATGTTCGCTGACGGCGTAATGTTCGATGGCTCTTCGATCGGCGGCTGGAAAGCCATCAACGAGTCCGACATGGTGCTGATGCCCGACACCGAAACGGTGCATATGGACCCGTTCTTCGCCCAGTCGACCATGGTCATCGTCTGCGACATCCTCGATCCGGTCTCCGGCGAGGCCTATAACCGCGATCCGCGCGGCACCGCCAAGAAGGCCGAAGCCTACCTCAAGGCATCCGGCATCGGCGATACGGTCTTCGTCGGCCCGGAAGCCGAATTCTTCGTCTTCGACGACGTCAAGTATAAGGCCGATCCTTACAATACCGGCTTCAAGCTCGATTCGACCGAACTGCCGTCGAATGACGACACCGATTACGAGACCGGCAACCTCGGCCACCGCCCGCGCGTCAAGGGCGGCTATTTCCCGGTTCCCCCCGTCGACAGCGCCCAGGACATGCGTTCGGAAATGCTGACGGTGCTCTCCGAGATGGGCGTCGTCGTCGAAAAGCATCACCATGAAGTCGCTGCCGCCCAGCACGAACTCGGCATCAAGTTCGATACGCTGGTGCGCAACGCCGACAAGATGCAGATCTACAAATATGTCGTGCACCAGGTAGCCAACGCCTATGGCAAGACGGCGACCTTCATGCCGAAGCCGATCTTCGGCGACAACGGCTCGGGCATGCATGTGCACCAGTCGATCTGGAAGGGCGGCAAGCCGACCTTTGCCGGCGACGAATATGCAGGCCTTTCCGAGAGCTGCCTGTTCTATATCGGCGGCATCATCAAGCATGCCAAGGCGATCAACGCCTTCACCAATCCGTCGACGAACTCCTACAAGCGTCTCGTCCCGGGTTACGAAGCACCTGTGCTGCTCGCCTATTCGGCCCGGAACCGTTCAGCCTCCTGCCGCATTCCGTTCGGCTCCAACCCGAAGGCCAAGCGCGTCGAAGTCCGCTTCCCGGATCCGACTGCCAACCCCTATCTCGCCTTCGCCGCCATGCTGATGGCCGGCCTCGACGGCATCAAGAACAAGATCCATCCCGGCAAGGCCATGGACAAGGATCTCTACGACCTGCCGCCGAAGGAATTGAAGAAGATCCCGACCGTCTGCGGCTCGTTGCGCGAAGCGCTCGAAAGCCTCGACAAGGACCGCAAGTTCCTGACGGCCGGCGGCGTCTTCGACGACGATCAGATCGATGCCTTCATCGAGCTGAAGATGGCCGAGGTGATGCGTTTCGAAATGACGCCGCATCCGGTCGAATACGACATGTATTATTCGGCCTGATCGGGCTCTGAACACAGAAAGTCCCGGCTCGCCGGGGCTTTCGCCTCCCAGGTCATGGACGCCACTAGGAGGATATGACGTTCATGTGACGAACTCGCGCAAAAATCTTGATTTGCGCGACACCAATCACCAAATTTGGTGATGAAAGGAAGTCGTACCATGAAAGAAAGAATAGCAAAGTTCAGTATTGGCGAAGTGGTTCGGCACAAGGTATTTCCGTTTCGCGGCGTCATCTTTGACGTTGATCCGGAGTTCGCGAATACGGAGGAGTGGTGGAATTCCATTCCGGCCGAGGTGCGCCCGAGCAGGGACCAGCCCTTCTATCACCTGCTCGCTGAAAATGACGAAAGCGAATATGTCGCCTACGTCTCCGAGCAGAACCTGATGAACGACGAAAGCGGCATGCCGCTTCGCAACCCACAGATCTACCAGATTTTCGATCAGGCCCCGTCAGGGCAGTTCAAACCCAAGATGAGCTTCGCCCACTAACTCAGTCGTGCCGATCGTTGAATCAAGGCCTCGCTTCTCCCGGCGAGGCCTTTTCTTTGCGCAACAAAAAACCCGGCGCAAAGCCGGGTTTCTGTCTAG
Organism: Rhizobium sp. PRIMUS64; assembly: GCF_023006465.1. NCBI lineage: Bacteria > Pseudomonadati > Pseudomonadota > Alphaproteobacteria > Hyphomicrobiales > Rhizobiaceae > Rhizobium > Rhizobium sp. PRIMUS64. The sequence goes on from NZ_JALBGX010000140.1 coordinate 3,594, forward strand.
AGATGGCGGCAGGATTACTGCGCCTTGGCTGCCTTCTGGGCGTCTTCCAGTTTCTTGCGGGCTTCCTCGGCCTTCTTCTGCATGCTGTCCTGCAGGCTGCGCTGGCTTTCGGCAAGCTTGGATTCGGAAACTGGTTCGCCGTCATACGCGCCAGTGAAGCCTTCAAGCGAAATCTTGATCGGGTTCGGAGCGCGGCGGAAGTTGATCGAGGTGAAGATCACGTCGCTGCCCTTCTTGAGGCTGGCGATCATCGCGTCGGTCAGCGGAATTTCGGCGGTGCACTTGTCTGGCAGGCAGACAGCGTAGTCGAGCTTCTGGCCCTTGCCGCCGTCGATCTGCATTATAACGCCGGGAGGAACCAGACGTGCTGTGGGAACCGAGACCTGCAGGAGCTTGCGGTTGATCTTGCCGGAAACCGAGATCAGGCCGACGGCCGTAACGAGCTGGCCGCCATTGGCGAGGATCAGGTTCTGGACAACACAGATGTCGTTGTCTTCCTGCTTGCTGCAGGTCTTGTACCAGCCGAGCTTCGGCGCTCCTGCGGCCTGTGCCGGGGCATCGGCCGGAGCCTGCGCCGCCGCATCCTGTGCGAAGGAGGAGACCGGAGCCGAAGCGCCGAACACCACCGCCAGAACGGACAGTGCTGCCCGCATTTTCTTTTCAGACTTGAACATCATAACGAATTCCGTCTCCTGATATCCGTTCGGGGCAGCGTCTTGCCGCCCCAACCATCGGGTCGTTCGGCACTCCACCTCTGAAAAAAATAAGGCAAATGCATGACCCCGAAACTTCGGGTTCACCTGTTACATCGCAGCGTTCAAGATATCCAGCATTTCTTTGGCAATTTGAGGTGCATTTCGTCGCGATGCCAAAGAAATCGCCGCTCCGTGTTGGAATCGGTCGACCCCATGATAATCTCCGCGGTGAATCATGCCCGTTTTCACGGATCAAGGATTGCCGAATGCTCCGGATCGTCGTCCCCCTCGTCCTCTCGCTGCTGTGCGGCACCGTCGCCGCCGAGCCGCTGCATGGCATCGCGATGCATGGCGAGCCGGCTTTGCCGGCCGATTACAAGCACTTCCCTTACGTCAATCCTGACGTCAAAAAGGGCGGCAAGATCACCTATGGCGTGGTCGGCACCTTCGACAGCCTCAATCCTTTCATCCTGAAGAGCATGCGCACGACGGCGCGCGGCATGTGGGATCCGGACTACGGCAATCTCGTCTACGAATCGCTGATGCAGCGCTCCAGGGACGAGCCCTTCACGCTCTACGGCCTGCTCGCCGAAACGGTCGAATGGGACGACAACCGGAGCTTCATTCAGTTCAACCTCAATCCAAAGGCGAAATGGGCCGACGGCCAGCCGGTGACGCCCGAGGATGTGATGTTCACCTTCGAGCTGATGCGCGACAAGGGCCGCGTGCCCTTCGCCAACCGCCTCAACGTCGTCGCCAAGATGGAAAAGGTCGGCGAGCGCAGTGTGCGTTTCACCTTCAACGACAAGGCCGACCGGGAGACGCCATTGATCTTCGGCCTGTTCCCAGTGCTGCCGAAACATGCGATCGACCCCGAAACCTTCGACCGTTCATCGCTGACGCCGCCAGTCGGCTCCGGTCCCTACAAGGTGAAGACGGTGAAGCCCGGCGAGAGCATCACCTATGAACGTGATCCGAACTACTGGGGCAAGGACATTCCCGCCAAGGTCGGCACCGACAATTACGACCAGATCACCGTCCAGTATTTCCTGCAGGATACGACGCTGTTCGAGGCCTTCAAGAAGGGCGATGTCGACATCTATCCCGACGGCAATCCCGGTCATTGGGCCAATGCCTATAATTTCCCCGCCGTCACCTCAGGCGCTGTGGTCAAGGACGTGTTCACACCGAAACTGCCGAGCGGCATGCTCGGCTTCGTGTTCAACACGCGCCGACCGATCTTTGCCGATCCCAAGGTGCGCGAAGGCCTGTCGCTGGTGTTCGATTTCGAATGGGCGAACAAGAACCTCTATTCCGGCGCCTACAAACGCACCCAGAGCTTCTGGCAGAATTCCGAGCTGTCAAGTTTCGGGGTTCCCGCCAATGCGGCCGAGCTTGCCCTGCTCGGGCCGATCAAGGACAAAATTGCGCCGGAGATTCTCGACGGCACCTACAAGCTGCCGGTCACCGACGGCTCCGGCCGCGACCGCAATGTGCTGAAACAGGCCGTCGAGCAACTGAAACAGGGCGGCTACACGATCCAGGGCGGAAAGATGCTCGATGCCTCCGGCCGCCAGCTCGCCTTCGAGATCATGACGCAGAATGCTGACCAGGAGAAGCTCGCTGTCGCCTATCAGCGTTCGCTGCAGACGATCGGCATCGCCGCTTCGATTCGCACGGTCGACGATTCGCAGTATCAGAGCCGGACGAACAGCTTCGACTTCGATATGATCATGAAGTCCTACACGTCCTCGCTATCGCCTGGAAACGAACAGCTCGGCCGCTGGTCTTCGGCCGCGAAGACCCGCGAGGGCAGCGACAGCTTCGCCGGCGCTGCGGATCCCGATCTCGATGCGTTGATCGATCACCTGCTCCGGGCGCGCTCGGCCGAGGATTTCACCGCGGCGGTGCGCTCCTACGACCGGCTGCTGCTGTCCAGCCATTACGTGCTGCCGCTCTATCATATGGGGCAGCAATGGGTGGCGCGCAGCAAACGCATCGGCCATCCCGATACGGTGCCGCTCTACGGCTACCAACTGCCGCTCTGGTGGGATACGAGCGCCCAATAAGAAGCAGCCGGACCGCTCCGGCTTGAATGTCTCCCTTGGGAGATGCACAGAATAAGGAAAATCATCATGGAGCGTATCACCATCGACGTCGTCTCGGATGTCGTCTGCCCCCGGTGCTATCTCGGCAAGGCGCGGCTGGAGCTCGCCATCGCCGAGGTGCAAGACCAAATCGGCGTCGACATCAACTGGCGGCCGTACCGGCTCAATCCCGACTATCCCAAGGAAGGCGTCGACCAGAAGAAGGCGCTGGCTGAGAAGCTCGGCGGCGAGGAGCGCGTGGCGCAGGCGCACAAGATGCTTTCCGATTACGGCCGCGAAGTCGGCATTGCCTTCGATTTCGAGGCGATCAAGATCGGCCCGAACACGCTCGATGCGCATCGGCTGATCCACTGGGCGATGATCGAAGGCCGCGAGAAGCAGGACAAGGTCGTTGCCGCACTGTTCAAGGCGAATTTCGAGGAAGGCCGCAATGTCGGCGACCATGCGGTGCTGCTCGATATCGCCGAGAAGGCCGGCCTCAACCGTTCGGTCATCGCCTCGCTGCTTGCTTCCGAGGCCGATCGCGATCTGATCGTCGCCGAGATCAAGGCAGCGCAGGAGATGGGCGTCAACGGCGTGCCATTCTTCATCTTCGACCAGCAATATGCCGTCAGCGGTGCACAGACGCCTGACGTCCTGGCGAACGCGTTGCGCGATATCGCCAAGGCGAAAGCCGAGGCACGATCAGGCCTCAACTGACGTCGACGGCCCCAGCTCTAGCCTAGAACCGGAACACAACGCACCTCGGTCTTCACCGAATTGGCGATGAAGCATTCGTCGTGGGCGCGATGGTGCAGGGCTTCGAGCTCACTTAGCGAGGGCCGCTTTTCGCCGCTGAAGACGACATGCGGACGGAGCGTCACGACGGTCATGGCAAGGCGGCCTACGGCATTCTTCTCCATGATGCCCTCGGCGGCATCGGTGTAGCTGTCGACGCAAAAGCGCTGTTTGGCGGCGATCGACAGGAACCAGAGCATGTGGCAGCTGGAGAGCGAGGCGACAAAAGCCTCCTCCGGATCGACGGCATCCTCGGCGGAATAGGGCAGCGGAACGACATGCGAGGACGAGGATGCCTTCACCTCGATGCCGCCGTCGAAGGTCCAGCGGTGGGCACGGCTGTAGCGGTTGTCGGTGAAGGTTTCGCCGTTCCGCTGCCAGGCGATCGTTGCGCCGTATGTTCCCATCTCTATCTCCCTTTTTCACGCAATTCCCGGCAAAATCGCTTCGCGCTTTGCCCAGCAAAACCGCGGCACAGTTTTGCTGGAATTGCTCTATTTCGCCAGTTCCGCCAGTTGCGTCATGATAACAGCTGCGCCCTGCAGGCGTTTTTCCGGCGTCGGCAGGTCGCGGGTCAGGAACAGGCTGTGATCGGGGCGGATCTTCGCCATCGTGCCCTGCTTGCCGATATAACCGACGAGGTTTGCCGGGTTGGGGAATTCCTTGTTGCGGAACTGCACGACGACGCCCTTCGGGCCGGCATCGAGCTTTTCGACATTGGCGGTGCGGCAGAGTGACTTGATGTAGACGATCTTCAGCAGATGCTGAACTTCGATCGGCATCGGGCCGAATCGGTCGATCATCTCGGCGCCGAAGCCATCGATCTCCTTGAGCTCGGTGATTTCGCCGAGACGGCGATAGAGCGCCATGCGCAGGTGCAGGTCGGGCACGTAGCCTTCCGGGATCATCACCGTCGTGCCGACCGAGATCTGCGGCGACCAGCCCGTGTCGTGGATCTCGTCGACACCCTTGACCTCGGCAACCGCCTCTTCCAGCATCTGCTGGTAGAGCTCGAAGCCGACCTCCTTGATATGGCCGGACTGCTCCTCGCCGAGCAGATTGCCGGCGCCGCGGATATCGAGGTCGTGGCTCGCCAGCTGGAAACCGGCGCCGAGAGTATCTAGCGACTGCAGCACCTTGAGGCGGCGTTCGGCGGTGGCCGTCAGCACCTTGTTGACCGGCAGGGTGAAGAGGGCGAAAGCGCGTACCTTCGAGCGGCCGACGCGGCCGCGCAGCTGATAGAGCTGGGCAAGGCCGAACATGTCGGCGCGGTGGACGATCAGCGTATTGGCCGTGGGGACATCGAGACCGGATTCGACGATGGTGGTGGACAACAGCACGTCGTAACGGCCTTCATAAAAGGCGTTCATGATGTCTTCGAGTTCGCCGGCCGGCATCTGGCCATGGGCGATGGCGACCTTCAGCTCCGGCACATCCGATTGCAGGAAGGCATGCACGTCCTCGAGGTCGGCAAGCCTAGGGCAGACATAGAAGCTTTGGCCGCCTCGATAATGCTCGCGCATCAACGTCTCGCGGATGACCAGGCTGTCGAAGGGCGAGATGAAGGTGCGCACCGCCATGCGGTCGACCGGCGGCGTGGTGATCAGCGACAGTTCGCGCACGCCGGTCATGGCAAGCTGCAGCGTGCGCGGGATCGGCGTTGCCGACAGCGTCAACACATGCACGTCGCTCTTCAGCTCCTTCAGCCGCTCCTTGTGCTTGACGCCGAAATGCTGCTCCTCATCGATGACGAGCAGACCGAGATTGGCGAATTTGATGCCAGCGCCGAGCAGCGCATGGGTGCCGACGACGATATCGGTCTTCCCCTCAGCCACTTCCTTCTTGGTCAACGCCAGCTCCTTGGCGCCCACAAGGCGCGAGGCCTGCTGGATGCGCACCGGCAGACCGCGGAAACGCTCGGAAAAGGTCTTGAAATGCTGGCGGGAAAGCAGCGTCGTCGGCACGACGACGGCGACCTGGGCACCGTTCATCGCCGCGACGAAGGCGGCGCGCAGCGCCACTTCGGTCTTGCCGAAACCGACGTCACCGCAAACCAGACGGTCCATCGGCCGGCCGGCGCCAAGATCGGAGCGCACCGCCTCGATGGCGTTATCCTGGTCCTCGGTCTCGTCATAGGGGAAGCGGGCGGCGAATTCGTCGTAAAGGCCTTCAGGCGTCGTCAGCATCGGCGCATGGCGCGTCAGGCGCTCGGCGGCGATTCGGATCAGCGCATCGGCCATGTCGAGCAGGCGCTTCTTGAGCTTGGCCTTGCGCATCTGCCAGGCACCGCCGCCAAGCTTGTCGAGCTGGGCTTCGGTGCCCTCGCCGCCATAGCGCGAGAGAAGATCGATGTTTTCGACCGGCAGGAACAGTTTGGCCTCGTCGGCATATTGCAGTTCGAGGCAGGCATGCGGAGCACCAGCGGCCTCGATGGTTCTCAGCCCTATAAAACGGCCGATGCCGTGTTCGGCGTGGACGACGATCGAGCCCTCGTCGAGGCCCGCGACTTCCGAGATGAAATCGGCTGCGCGCTTGCGGCGTTTGGAGCGGCGCACCATCCGGTCGCCGAGGATGTCCTGCTCGCCGATGACGACGAGGTCGCCGGCCTCGAAGCCGGCTTCGAGACTGAGCACGGCAGCGGCCGCCTCGCCTCTCGCCAGCGAACCGACGTCCTTCAGCGCCTCGATCGGCTTGACCTTTTCCAGGCCATGCTCGTTCAGCACCTGCAGCAGGCGCTCCAGCGAGCCTTCGGTCCAGGCGGTGACCAGCACTTTCGCGCCGGCAGCCCGGCGGTCGGCAATATGCTTGACGACGACGTCGAAGATGTTGATGCGTTCGGCATCGCCGCCGCCTTCGGCGTTCGAACGCGCCCAGCGCTGGCCCTGGCGGGCGTCGACATTGACGACCCGCCGCGCCTCACCCTCATGCTCGTTGAAGGGGCTGATACGGATCGCGCCGAGCGCGTCGAGGGTTTTGACGAAAAGCTTGCTGTCGAGATAGAGCTGGCCTGGCGTCACCGGCTTGTAGGGCGTGCCCTGCGTCATCTGGCCCTTGGTCGGCTGGCCGGAATTCAGGCGGGCGTCGTAATAATCGAAAACGAGCTTGGAGCGCTCTTCTGCTGCCTCACGTACCGTATGGTCGATGACGATACGGAAGCCGCTGAGATAATCGAAGACGGTATCGAGCTTCTCGTAGAAAAGCGGCAACCAGTGCTCCATGCCGGGGTAACGGCGGCCTTCGGAGACGGCGAGATAGAGCGCGTCGTCGCGTGTGGTCGCGCCGAAAGCGGAGAGGTAATTCTTGCGGAAGCGGCTGATCGTATCCGGCGTCAGCGTCACTTCGCTCATCGGGTTGAGATCGAGGGATCGCACCTGCCCTGTCGTGCGCTGGCTGGCCGGATCGAAGCTGCGGATGCTTTCCAGCGTGTCGCCGAAGAAATCGAGGCGGACCGGCTCTTCCGAACCCGGCACGAAGACGTCGAGAATGCCGCCGCGCACGGCATATTCACCGACCTCGCGAACGGTCGCGACCCGCTCGAAGCCATTGCGTTCCAGGCGACCGGCGAGATCGTCCATGCGCAGCTGGTTGCCGGGACGGGCCGAAAAAGTCAGGCTTTCGATGACATCCTGCGGCGCCACCTTCTGCAGCATGGCATTGGCGGTCACGAGCACGATCGCCGCATGCGGCTTCTTGCGATGGGCGATGAGGCCGCCGAGTGCGGCAAGCCGGCGGGCCGAGGTGTCGGCGCTTGGCGAGACGCGGTCATAGGGCAGACAGTCCCAGGCCGGCAGGGTGAGAACCGGGATGTCGGGGGCGACAAAGCCCAGCATCTGTTCGAGATCGGCCATGCGATGGCCGTCGGACATGACATAGGCGACCGGCTCTCCCGTTCGGGCGAGCTCGGCGAGCAGCAGCGTCTCCAGACCTGCCGGCACATTGCCGATCGTCAGCGGCTCGGCAATGGCCGCAAGCTTCTTCGCATCGAAACCAGGGATCATTCCGGCGTCCTGAGGGGCTTGTCGAAATCGGGCTTATAAGCGGCGATGCGGGCAAACATCGGTGTCTGGAAACGCTCAGGCACCGGCCATGTTCCCATGATCCAGCGGACGAGATCATTGTCCTCTTCCGCCATGATCGTCTCGAACTCGTCGAGTTCGGCTTCCGACAGATTCGCGACCTCAGCTTCGGCGAACTGGCCGAAGACCAGATCCATCTCGCGAATGCCGCGATGCCAGCAGCGGAAAAGGATTCTGCGGCGGCGCGGGTCGAGACCGGCACTCGTGAGCGTGACACCTGTCATGGCATTACCTTCCTGTTGATGCGCCTCTATAGACCCTGGAAAGCGGCTTGTCAGCCTTGCCAAGGCCGCATTGTTCATCGCATTTTGGCCACATGCGCCCCGCCATTCTCGATCCTCTGTTTTCCCCCATTTCGGGCCTTCCGGGCGTCGGCCCGAAGATCGCCGACCTGCTGGTCAAGCTGCTCGGGCGCGAGACGCTGGAAGATTGCCGGGTCATCGACCTGCTCTTCCACGCGCCCTTCTCGCTGATCGACAGGCGCAACCAGCCTGGAATCGCCCGCGCGCCGCAGGGCGCGATCGTGACGATCACGGCGCGCGTCGACCGCCACCAGCTGCCGCCGCGCGGCAAAAGCAACATTCCCTATCGCGTCTTCCTGCATGACGAGACCGGCGAGCTGACGCTGGTCTTCTTCCGCGGACAGGCGGCGTGGCTGGAAAAGCAACTGCCGATCGACGCAGAAGTGACGGTCAGCGGCAAGATCGACTGGTTCAACGGCCGCGCCTCGATGGTGCATCCCGATTATATCGTCAGGGCGGACGAGACGGAGAGCCTGCCGCTGGTCGAGCCGATCTATCCGCTGACGGCGGGGCTCTCGCCGAAGACGCTGCGCAAGATCATCGACGCCGGCCTGCCGCGTTTTCCCGAGCTGCCGGAATGGATCGACCTGGCCTTGACTGAGAAACAGGGCCTGCCGTCGATCCGCGACAGTTTCCACATGCTGCACGAGCCGCGCGACCCTACCGATATCGACCCGCAGGCCCCTGCCCGGCGGCGGCTTGCCTATGACGAGTTCCTCGCCGGACAGCTGTCACTGAGCCTGGTGCGGCAGAGGCTGCGCAAGGTGGCGGGCCAGCCGGTGCATGCGACCGGCGCCATCAGCAGCAAGATCCTGAAGGCGTTGCCCTTCTCGCTCACGTCAAGCCAGAACGAGGCGATCGCCGAGGTTTTGAAGGATATGGCCGGCAACGAGCGCATGCTGCGGCTGCTGCAGGGCGATGTCGGTTCCGGCAAGACGCTGGTGGCGCTGATGGCGATGGCGGCGGTGATCGAGAGCGGCGGCCAGGCCGTGCTGATGGCACCGACCGAAATCCTGGCGCGGCAACACCACGCGACGATCTCGAAATTCGCCGCCGCCGCCGGACTCAGCATCGAGGTGCTGACCGGGCGCACCAAGGGACGCGAACGGGAGGAAATCCTGGAGCGCATCGCCTCGGGTGCTGCCCAGATCATCATCGGCACGCATGCGCTGTTCCAGGACAGCGTCGCCTACGCCAATCTGATGCTTGCCGTCGTCGACGAGCAGCACCGTTTCGGCGTGCATCAGCGCCTGCGGCTGACCGCCAAGGGCCTCTCGCCGCATATGCTTGTCATGACGGCGACGCCGATCCCGCGCACGCTGGTGCTCGCCGCCTTCGGCGATATGGACGTCTCCAAGCTCACCGAAAAACCGGCCGGCCGCAAGCCGATCCAAACGATCACCGTGCCGATGGAACGGACCGGCGAAATCGTCGGCCGACTGCAAAGCGCGATCGCCGAGGGCAAGAAGGCCTATTGGATCTGCCCGCTGGTCGAGGAGTCCGAGGAGCTCGATCTGATGTCGGCCGAGGAGCGGCACGCGACGCTGGTCGCCGCACTCGGCCCGGATGTCGGCTTGATCCACGGCCGCATGAGCGGTCCGGAGAAGGACGCGGCGATGATGGCGTTCAAGAACGGCGAGACCCGGCTCCTCGTCGCCACCACCGTCGTCGAGGTCGGCGTCGACGTGCCGGATGCGACGATCATGGTGATCGAACATGCCGAACGCTTCGGCCTGGCGCAATTGCATCAGCTGCGCGGCCGCGTCGGGCGCGGCGACGAGGCCTCGACCTGCATCCTGCTCTACAAGGGACCACTCGGCGAGACCGGCCATGCCAGGCTTTCGATCATGCGGGAGACGGAAGACGGTTTCCGCATCGCCGAGGAGGACCTGAAGCTGCGCGGTGAAGGCGAATTGCTCGGCACGAGGCAATCGGGCACGCCGGGTTTCCGCATCGCCAGTCTCGAGGCGCATGCCGATCTGCTGGAGATCGCCCGCAAGGATGCCGCCTACCTCATCGAGCGGGATCCGGAACTGACCACGGAGAGGGGAAGGGCGATCCGCACCCTGCTCTATCTTTTCCGCCGCGACGAGGCGATTCGGTTTCTCAGGGCTGGATAAAGCGCGCCGCGGCGCGCTTTAAGTCTTTGTTCTATGCATGTCGTTACCCTAAAACCGCTGAACACTTTTGGGCGACATGCATCAATCCGCTTTGGAAACCGCCACCGGCTTCGGCCGCGGCAAATGCTTCTGCTTGGGATCGGCCGGCTTGTGTTCGGGCGCCACAAGCCCGCCTGAAATCAGGTACTTGGCGGCGTCTTCCGGCGACATATCGAGCATGACGATCTTCTCGCGCGGCACGAAGATGAGGAAGCCGGCTGTCGGCACCGGCGTCGGCGGCAGGAAGACGGCGACCATATCCTGGCCCATGGCATTGAACTTCGAAGCGATTTCGCCCTTGGCGTCGGTGGCGATGAAGATCAGTGCCCAGAGGCCGGGACCCGGATATTCGATGAGGCCGACCTTCTTGAAGGAGTTCGCCTGTTCCTTCAGCACGGTTTCGAAAATCTGCTTCACGCTTCTGTAGATCGTGCGCACCAGCGGCATGCGTTGAACGATCGATTCGCCGAACCGGACGATGCTCTGGCCGATGAGGTTCTTGCCGAGGAAGCCGACGACGGTGATCAGGATAACGGCGGTCAGCAGACCGAAACCGGGAATGGCGAAATTGAGATAGCTTTCCGGATTCCAGCGCGCCGGAATATAGGGCCGGACCCAGCTGTCCGACCAATGGATGAAGGTCCAGGTCAGCCAGATGGTGATCGCGATCGGCGCGCAGATGATCAGCCCTGCGAGAAAATTATTCCTCAGCCGGGTCGCGACCGGCATTCTGGGGGTGTTGTCGGTCATCGTTTCCTGATGATCTCCATCTCAGTCGTGGACAGGCCGGTACGCCGGCCCTTCCCCCTTGTCCGTAGACCAAAACTGCCAGAATTCGGGGCGCCGCACAATATGTTTCGGCGCGACGGTCCCGGCCTTACAGGCTTATTCCACGGTCACGGATTTCGCCAGGTTGCGCGGCTGGTCGACATCGGTGCCCATGAAGACGGCAGTGTGATAGGCGAGCAGCTGGATCGGCAGCGAGAAGATCATCGGCGCGATAATTTCGTCGACCACAGGCAGGGTGATCGTCGCCATGGTCGGCAGTTTCGAGGCGGCCGCGCCGGCCTCGTCGGTGATGAAGATGATGCGGCCGCCGCGGGCTGCGACCTCCTGCATGTTCGAGACGGTCTTTTCGAAGAAACGGTCGTAAGGGGCGATGACGATGACAGGCATGTTCTCGTCGATCAGCGCGATCGGTCCGTGCTTCAATTCGCCAGCGGCATAACCCTCGGCATGGATATAGGAGATTTCCTTGAGCTTCAGCGCGCCTTCCATGGCGAGCGGGAAGCTGGTGCCGCGGCCGAGATAAAGCACGTCCTTGCACTTCGACAGCTCGCGCGACAGGCTTTCCATCTGCGGCTGGATAAGGTTCAGCACCCGGCTCATGATGCGCGGCATTTCGGCGAGATGGCGCACCAGCGCCCTCTCCTCGTCGGCACTCACCGTGCCGCGCGCCTTGCCGGCGCCGATTGCCAGCGCTGCCAGCACGGCAAGCTGGCAGGTGAAGGCCTTGGTCGAGGCAACGCCGATTTCGGGGCCGGCCATGATCGGGAAGACGGCGTCGGATTCGCGCGCGATCGTCGATTCGCGGACATTGACGACCGCGCCGATCTTCAACCCGTTATCGCGGCAATAGCGCAGCGATGCCAGCGTATCGGCGGTCTCACCGGACTGCGAAATGAACAGCGCTGCCTGCGACGGCGACAGCGGCATTTCGCGATAGCGGAATTCGGAGGCGACGTCGATCTCAACAGGCAGGCGGGCATAACGCTCGAACCAGTATTTGCCGACGAGGCCGGCGAGATAGGCCGTGCCGCAGGCAGAGATCGCAAGTCCGGTTGACGCCTTGAAGTCGATCGCGGCGGCATTGGCGCCGATCGTGTTCTCGGCGAAATCGACATAGTGGCTGAGCGCGTGGGAGATGACCTCCGGCTGCTCGTAGATTTCCTTTTCCATGAAATGGCGGTGGTTGCCCTTGTCGACGACATAGGCGGTCGCTTGCGAGATCTGGCGGGCGCGTTTGACCGGCTTGCCGGCGAAATCGAGCACTGCGACACCGTCGCGGGTGAGAACGGCGAAATCGCCGTCGACGAGATAGGTGATCTCGTTGGTGAAGGGCGAGAGCGCAATCGCGTCCGAGCCGAGGAACATCTCGCCGCGGCCATAGCCGACGGCAAGCGGCGGTCCGGAACGGGCAGCCATAATCGTGCCGGGATGGGCCTTGAGCATAACAGCCAGCGCATAGGCTCCGGTCACCCGGTTCAGCATCTTCAGCATGGCGTCGCGCGGATCGAGGCCCTCGCGCAGGTATTTCGCCAGCAGATGGGCGACCACCTCAGTGTCGGTCTGGGTCTGGAAGACCGAACCCTCCTCGGTCAATTCGTCGCGAAGCTCGGAGAAATTCTCGATGATGCCGTTATGGACGACGGCGACGCCTTCGACGAAATGCGGATGGGCATTGGTCTCGTTGGGAACGCCGTGGGTCGCCCAGCGCGTGTGGGCGATGCCGACGGTGCCGGGCAGCGGTTCGCTGTCGAGGCGCTTTTCCAGATTGAACAGCTTGCCCTCGGCGCGGCGGCGATCCATCACGCCGTCATGAATGGTGGCGACACCGGCGGAATCGTAACCGCGATATTCGAGACGCTTCAGCGCATCGACCAGGCGCCCGGCAACAGGCGCAGTTCCGACGATCCCCACAATGCCGCACATGCAATATCCCCACTCGGTCTCAACAATGAGGCCAGTCCTAACGATTCCTGCTTATTTCTCAATCACCTCGGCGGTCACTTTCAATTTCCGCCGGTTACGCAAAGCCGGTCAGGCTTTCGCCTTCTTCGCCGCCTTGATGGCGAGCGCGCGTTCGCGCAGCAGCGTCGCGCGGCCGGGCTTGATCTCTTGCCGGGCGCGGCC
>NZ_JALBGX010000141.1:0-16616 GCF_023006465.1 Rhizobium sp. PRIMUS64
CTGGGCTGCGACCGGCTGGGCGGGACGCGGGGCAGGCTGCACCTGAGCGAGCGTGCGGGCGACAGGCTCGGAGATCTCGAGCTGCTGGCTGGAGCGGCCGACGAGCTGGGAGATATCCTGCAGCGCCTTGATCTGCTCGGCGACGGCCCGGCGCATGGCCGAGGCGCTTTCCTTGGCTTCCTCGGGAAGATCGAAGGCGCCACGCTTCAGCTCGGCGCGAGTGGCGTCGAGCTCGTTACGGATGTCGGCGGCGGAGCGGCGGATATCCTCGGTGGCGCCGGAGAAGCGGCCGACGGCATCATCGATCGCTTCGCGCAGCGCTTCCCGCATGTTCTGGGCGGCACCGTCGGAGGCACGGCCGGCTTCCCCGAGCATACGCTCGACTTCCGACAGCGAGGCCGTGAGACCGCCGCGAATGCGATTGGAGAGATCGCCGGAACGGCGTTCGACATTGGCGAAGGTGCCGTCGATCGTCGTATTCGCCTCGTCGCCGGCGCGGGTGATCGCCTCGCGCATCGTCTCTGCCGCTTCCTGGGCACGCTTCTCGGTTTCGGTGAGAATGCGGCCGATATCGGCGAAGGAGGATTGCACACCTTGGCGAAGATTGCCGGTGACCTGGTTGGAGCGTTGCTCTGCCCGCTCGAACACAGTCTCGATCATGCTGCCGAGGCCTTGCATGGTCTTTTCGATCTCGGCGGAGCGCTGGACGAGGCCGACAGAGAGTGTCTGCAGCGCGCTCTCGCGCTCTTCGAGCGTCGAGGCGAGGTTGGACTGGGCGGCGCCGAGAAGCTGCGAGGCCTGAGTCAGGACCTTGGAGTGTTCGTCGAAGCGGCCGATGATGCCGCCGACCTGCGCCAGCGTCTGGCCCGAGATGTCGGAGAGGCGGTCGATCTTGCCTTCGAGGAGCCTGGTCGAGGCGGAGACCATTTCAGCGGCCTTGGTGGCGGAGTCGGCAAAGCGCGTGGTGGTGTCGCCGAGAAGGCCGTCGACGCTGGCCAGTTGTTCGGCGGAGCGGTTCATCATCATCGCCATCGCCGCACTGCTTTCCGACATGCGCTGGACGAGGCCGTTGACGTTGCCGACCAGGCTGTTTTCGATGGCGCTGACGGCATTGGCGACATTCTCGGTGCGGGCGGCAACGGCGCTGGCGAGTGCTTCGTTTTCGGCGCGCAGACGGTCGGCGCTGAGATTGGCCGCGGCGGTGATGCGGGCGGCAGCCTGCTCGCCGGCATCGGTGTAGCGGTCGATGATCGGGCGGGCCGTTTCGTCGAGGATGCGCGTCAATTCGACCGAACGGCCTGATAGCATCGAGTTGAGGTCGCGGGTGCGCTCTTCGAGCGTCGAGCGGATCGAGTTGCCGCGCGTTTCCAGTGCCCGGTCGATTTCGGAGAACGTCGTATCGATTTCGCGGGCACGCTCCTCGAGATTGGTGCGAATGGCGCTGCTGCGGGCTTCGAGCGCCCGGTCGACATCCGCCATGGTGGCGGAAATCTCGCTGCCGGCGCCCGACAGTGTCGAGCGGATGGCATTGCCGCGTGTCTCTAGAGACTGTCCGGCATCCGACAGCACCTTGGAGATGGCATTGACCTGCGTGCCGACGATGGTCTCGGCCTCGGCGACCTTGTTGACGATGGCGTTACCGGCTTCCGAGAAGGTCTGGGCGACGGCAGCAGCCTGGCTTGCCAGCCGGTTCTGAGCTTCAGCGACACGGGTGACGATCTGCGACGAGCGCTCATCCATGGTGCGGGTGAATTCGTCGCTTTTCGCATTGAGATCCTCGGCGAATTGCTGGCCGGTCTTGCCAAGCAGTTCGGTGGTTCTCGTCGCTTCGCCTTCCATTCCCTGGGCCGCGTCGGCAACCGCGCTGCGCAGCGTCGAGGCGAGACCGGCGGCCTTGCCTTCGATGGTGCGGTTGACGGCCTCGAGGCCGACGGTCAACGCACGGTCCATGGTGGAGAGGCGTTCCTCGATGCGTTCATTGCCGCGGTCGAGCGTTTCGCCGAGGATCGCGGTACGGCCCTCGATGGCGCCCGTCAGGCTGGTGGTGCGGCTGTCCAGCGTTTCGGCCAGATTGGCGGTGCGGCTGTCGATCGCCTGGGTGAGGTTTGCGGCACTGCCTTCGAGCGTCGCCGAGATGCGCCGATTGGTGTCGTCGCTGAGCGCGCCGAGACGGGAGACGCCGTCGGCAAGCACGCCGGAGAGCTGGCCGGTGGCCGCTTCGACCTTTTCGGCAACGCCGCCGACGCCGTCGCGGATGCGGGTCTCGATCGCTGCGAGACCGGTTTCCACACGTGATCCGGTTTCTTCAAAACGGCCCGTCAGGCTTTCGACCGACCGATCGAGATGGGCGGAGAAATTCTGGGTGGAGCTCGAAATCGCATGTGCCGCCTCCTGGAAGCGGCTGGCGATCTGGCCGGCGCCGGCATGCATGCGATCTTCCAATGTCTGGGCGCCGGCATCGATCGCCTGGCGGATCGCGGCTTCACGGTGCTCCAGCGATAATTCGAGCATGCCGACACTCGTCGCCACCGATGTGCCGATGCTGGTCGCCTGTTCGGCCAGCGTATCGCTGATCAGCGCATGGGCCTGGTTCAGCGATAGGTCGATGGCGTTGGCGCGGTCTTCGAGCGTCGTGCGGATGCGCTCATGGGCAGAGGCGAGCCCACCCTCGATGCGCGCTGCGGCCTCGTCGGCGAGGCCTCCGAGCCGTGTATGTGCATCGGTCAGACGGCCTTCGATGCGGCCGGTCAAACCGCCTACGAGATCCTCGAAGCGGGCGCCGCCGGTATCGAGAACGCCCGAGAGGGCGGCGCTATGTTCGGAAAGCGCATTTTCGAGCCGCTGCTGATTGTCGGTATAAGCGGTGCGGATCGCATCGGTCTTGTCGGAGAAGGCGCCGGCGACTCGGGCCTCGGCACCGGAGACGGCCTCCATGATGGCGTTGCTGCGGGCTTCGAGCACACTGTCGAAGCGGCTCTGGTTATCGTCGAGCGAAATGGCGAGCGCCATGGTCTTTTCGTCGAGCGTATCGGTGAGCCGGTCGTGGGTTGCCGTCACGGCGCCGATGATTGCGGCGGTGCGGTGCCCCAAGGCTTCCTCGAGGCGGGCCTGGCCTTCGCTCAGCGAGGCGGCGAGGGTGGCGGCCTTCTGGTCGAGCACACCGTTCAGGCCGTCATGCGTGCCGGCGACCGCATTGGTGATCGCATCGGCGCCTGTTGTCAGCGTCTCCTCGAGACGGCTCTGGCTCTCGTTCAGCGAGATGGCAAGCGCCATCGCCCGATCGTCGAGTGTCTCGGACAGGCGGTCGTGGGTGGCGGAGACCGCATTGAGGAAGGATTCCGACCGGCTCTCCAGCGTGTCCTGCAGGCGGCTGTGGCCCTGGTTCAGGGAGGCGGCGAGCGCCGTCGCTTTTTCGTCGAGCGTGTCCTCGATACGCGTCTGAGTTTCGTTGAGCGAAATGGCGAGCGTCATCGCCTTTTCGTCCAGCGTCTCGGAGAGGCGATCATGGGTGCTGGAGACGGCATTCAGCAGAGCTGCGGAGCGGGTTTCGAGCGTATTCTCGATACGGGCCTGGCCTTCGCTCAGCGAGGTGGCAAAAGCTGCCGCCTTGCCGTCCAGAGTCTCCGAGAGACGGTCATGAGTGCCGGAGACGGCGTTCAGCAGGGCCGCGGAACGGGTTTCGAGCGTGTCCTCGATGCGGGCCTGGCTCTCGTTCAAGGTAATGGCCAGCGCCATGGCCTTCTCGTCGAGCGTCTCGGCAAGGCGATCGCGCGTGCCGGACACGGTGTTCAGCAGCGCCTCGGCGCGCGCTCCAAGCGCATCCTCGATGCGGGCATGGCGCTGGTCGAGCGAGGTCGTAAGGGCGGCCGCCTTGCTGTCCAGCGTTTCTGACAGGCGATCATGCGTGCTTGATACGGCGTTGAGGAAGGCCTCGGAGCGGGTCTCGAGCGTATCCTCGATACGAGCCTGGTTTTCGTTGAGCGAAATGGCGAGAGCCATCGCCTTTTCGTCGAGCGTCTCGGAGAGGCGATCATGCGTGCTTGATACCGCATGCAGCAGCGCTTCGGAGCGGGTCTCGAGCGTGTCCTCGATGCGGGCCTGGCTCTCGTTCAGAGAGATGGCCAGCGTCATCGCCTTTTCGTCGAGCGTCTCGGCAAGACGGTCATGGGTACCGGAGACGGCATTGATGATGGCGTCGGAGCGCGTTGCCAAGGCTTCCTCGAAGCGGCCGTGATGGGTGGTCAGCGCCTCGACGAGCGCGCCACCGCGCTCTGCCATGACGCTGTCGATACGGCCGTGGGCCGTGCCGAGCGCTTCGCTGATTTCTGCCGCACGGGCAGTAAGCACGCCGCTTAGCTCCTCGGCGCGACCGCCGAAGGCAGCGGTCACCTGCTCGGTGCCGGCGGCAACGGCAGTCGTCAGATCGGTGGTGGTGGTGCGCAGAGTGTCGCGGAATTCGGCCGAGCGTGTCTGAAGGTTGTTCTGCAGCTCGGAGGTGCCGGTCGCAAGCGTCAGCGCGATGTCAGACGTAGCGCTCTGCAGCGCCGAGGTCAGTTCGCCGGTGCGGCTGGTGAGTACTGTGGTGATTTCGTCGGCGCGGCTGCCGAGGGTGCTTTCCAGGACTTCGTGGCCGGTGGCGAGCGTGGTGGCGAGCGCCAGCGACTGGTCGGTCATCGACGAACCAAGGCGGTCGATGCCGGAATTCAGGATGCCGTCGATCGAATCCGAGCCGCCGGTCAGCGTCTCGTTGATACGGGCGAGGCTCTCCATCAGCTTGGTGTCGAGCGAGCCTGTGCGTTTGTCGAAGGCGCTGGTGAATTCGGCGACGCGTTCGTCGAAGGCGGTCGACAACTGGGCGACAGTCGTCTGCAGCCGCTCCTCGAAGAAGCCGGAGCGCACGTCGAGATCCATGACGGCGTCGTCGGCGGTGGTCTGCAGGCTCTGGCGGAAGCTTGCACCCTTTTCGTCGAGCGCGCTGTTCAACTTCGACAGCACGTCGTCAAGCGTGCCGCCGATCGTGCGTTCGCCTGACGTCAGGCTCTCGTTGATCTCGCGGGTGCGGGCGATCAGGATCTCATTGAGCTGGTGCGTACGCTCGTTCAGCGCCGCATTCAGCTTTTCCGTGCTGCTGTCCATGGTCGAGGCGCGCGTCTCGAACTGGCTGAGCAGCCTTTCGCCATGGTCGTTGAGATTGACGGAGAGGGCTTCGAGGCGGTTGTCGAATTCGGTGGCCAGCGCAAAACCCGATGCGTTCAGTGTCTGCAACAGGGTATCGGTCTTGGCTGCGAGCAGGCTGCCCATCGACTGCAGGGCGCTGTCCGACTTTTCCAGGATCGTTGCGGCGCGTGTATCGATGAGCGAGGCGAAGGCTTCGCCCGATGTGGCAAGCCGCACCGCAATCTCTTCCGTCGCAAGCGACAGCTCTTCCTTCAACTGGTCGTGTACGCTGCCGATCGAGGTGCGGATACGATCGGCATGGTTGACGATCGCTTCGCGCTCGGAGCCGAGTTCGTGGACGAGGCCGCGCACGCGCAACTCGTTGTCGGCATAGGAACGTTCAAGGGCATTGACTTCGGAATGGACGAGCGTTTCCAGCTCGGAGGCACGAGCGATGGTGCGCTCGATGCCCTCATTCATGGCCGAGACCTCACGGCGCACGGCCTGGCCGACCGTCATGATGCGCTCGGAGGCGATGGTTTCCGGCTCTGCCAGGCGCAATGCCACTTCTGCCATGGAGCGGGCGGCGTTGCGCATGTCCTGGGCGCGGGAGATCATAATGGCGAAGGCATAGAACATCATCACGGGAATGACGATGCCGACGAGGCCGGCGATGACGCCGGGCAGGGCGACGAGATCGGCGAGCGAACGGATCTGCCAGATCTGCGGAGAATAAAGCAGCGACATCAGACCAAGGCCGGCCATGACCCAAAGCACTGAAAACAGGGTGGCGGTACGCACCGCCGAGCGGCTGGAGGCGCCGTCAAAGGATTTCAGGATCGAGGCGGGCGTATTGCGGCTGGCATCGTTGGCGGGCGCGAACGTCGGGCCCCTGGAAGCCTGCTCGCCGGCGGCACCGCGGCGGCTGCGGCGCTGCGCTTCTTCCTGGGCCTGCTGATTGCGCGCATTTACTGGATCAGACACATTAGCCTCCGGGGCCTGGGGCGCGTCGCCGCGGCGAGACGGTACGTTATCCTTGCTGAAGTCGATCTGGAGCGCCTCGTCCAATGCCTTGAACGCCTTGTCCTCAATCGACTCGTTATATTTGTTGTTCGCCATTCGGGTATGCCTCGTTACTGTCAGCCGGCCCAACCGCGCATCCGGGGCTTCCGCCTCACCCGGGAACAACTTTGCCGTTCCAGCCTCCCATCCCAACAAAGGACGGATAAGCATGTCATTTCAGAGTAGATAGCCGCTTTTTCAAACGGAAGGTATCAAAACACTACCATTATCCACTCGCTCGGCAAAGGCGCGTACCATAAACCCGCTCCACCAGTATCGTAGTGACACATCTGGGCTCTTCACACAATTAATGAAGGCTTGAGATTCATGGCCCGTTAACCCGTTGTTAACATCTTTGAATCCTAGACACCGCTTAAAAACCAATAATTTAGGGATGTTTAACGGACGTTAACCATATGGCGAGATTTCCGCCCTGAGTGTGCCGGAATTTAACGTGATAGCCACCCTCCTGACGCAGAACTGTTGCAACTGCGGACGACAGAGACGGGAGAATTGGCAATGGCAGCCCAGATGGCAGCATTGAACATCGTATTCGAGGCGCCGGATAATGCAAAGGGACCGTGTCCCTCGAAGGTCCGGCCGATCGATCTGGTCCATCTCGCAAAGCAGACGATGGGCGACAAGACGCTGGAAATCGAAGTCCTTCAGATGTTTGCGCGCCAGGCCCGTGCATGTCTACAGGATATTGCGAGCGGTGAAACCATCCGTATCGGCGCAGCCGCGCATCGGCTGAAGGGCGCGGCAAGCTCAGTCGGCGCGTTCCGCGTGTCGCAGACGGCGGAAGCCGTCGAGGAAACCGGCGGCGATGCCGGCGCGACGGCAGCGCTGGGTGCCGCCGTCATCGACGCCGAGAATTTCATCTTGAAGCTCTGCCGCGGCTGATCTCTAAGTCTTTATTTAATGCATGTCATTGTCCCAAAACCGCTGCACACTGTTGGGCGACGTGCAGGAGATAGTGTTTTAACGAGGCCCGTTGTTCCATTGCGGAACCGCGGGTCTTTTTGCGACGTCCCGTATGACGCTTTGAAGACGGCGGGCGAAGGCCCGATCTGCGAGGCTATGGCGGATTTCGCCAATATTGACTGACGCGTCGAATTGTCGGAAGAAAATCCGCCCACCCACCTGAAGACCGGAAATAGTCCTGATGCCCAAACTTACCATCGTCGCCTTCGACGGCACGCGCTTCGACCTCGACGTCGACCAAGGCTCCACCGTGATGGAGAATGCCGTGCGCAATTCGGTGCCCGGCATCGAGGCCGAATGCGGCGGCGCCTGCGCCTGCGCGACCTGTCATGTCTATGTCGATGAGGAGTGGACGGAAAAGGTCGGCCAGCCGGAAGCGATGGAAGAGGACATGCTCGACTTCGCCTTCGATGTACGCCCGACTTCGCGGCTGTCCTGTCAGATCCGGATGAAGGCTGTCTATGACGGGCTCGTGGTCCACGTGCCGGAACGCCAGGCCTGAAGCACGTTACGCTTCAAACGTCGCCGAAACATTCGATATCAAAAAAGACGCCTCGCGCGCTTGAGCGAGCGAGGCGAGGCGGGCGCATTACCTACGGATGAGGGAGGAACATCCGCGGCTTCGGAACGCGCCAGGAGAACCCAGCGATGAAAGTGCAGATGCCGTAGCTGAACTTTCGAATGTGTTCATATTAACGCGTTCCGGTTGAGTCTGCCAGGATGAAAAATGACCATTCAATCGCTGGGGAGGGTGCAAGTTTCGCACAAGTTTCGTTGTGCAGCTAAGGTTTTCCGCTCGCAACCAGATTGAAAAAGCCTTATTTTTCGCCGGCTCGACCGTTGATTCGATTATTTAGCAACCTCAACATTCGCTTCTGAAAATTGACGGCCTCGACCCGATCGAATCGCGCCTGCTGCCGGTCGTGCTCCTCTATACCGCGAGCTGATTCGTTGGAGACGAGTTCCTGCATGGCTTCGCAGCTGCGCTGCTGGCGCAGCGCGCGAATGGCGCGCTCCATGGCGCGGGCCTGATCGCGGGCGATCTCGGCATGGCGCTCCTCGTGGCGCTTGATATCGCTCGACAGCGCGTCCCAGATCATCGACAGCTCCTTGCTGGCGCCCTTGCGGCTGCTCCAGCGCGGCAGGATGATCTGGGTGTGGACCGTGACCTTGACGTTGCCGACGCGGCAGCGCCCGTTATCCTGGATATAGGTTGCCTCGCCGCCGAAGCGGATCTTCGTGGCGCCGGGATGGCGGGCAGAGGAACCGCTCGCCGTCGGGCCCCGCCGGCTGAGTTCGCGGTCGAGCTCATCCGCTGTTTTGCCGCGAATGTCGAAATAGGAATAGCTTTTCGATGCGATCACTTCGGCTGCCACGGGGCTGCAAAGGGAAAGAGCAATGGAAAAGGCGATAGGAAGGACCATATAACGCACTGCAAGCGGCATTCTGAACGCAACCCGTGTTGAAATCGACAGGAGCTTGGGGCATAGGCACCGCAAGCGCAATATCGGATGGCGCTTTTTTCGTCCTCAATGGGATAAGTCTGGTGACAGGGCTCGAAGGCAGTATATGGCGTGTCGGCCATGGCCGGGAGATCGAACTCGGCCGTCGTTCGACGATCATGGCGATCATCAACGTGACGCCGGACTCCTTTTCAGACGGCGGTCGCTTTGAAACCGTCGATGCGGCGGTCGAACAGGCGCTGCGAGCGGTGAGCGAGGGCGCCGGCATTATCGATATCGGCGGCGAATCGACCCGACCGAACGCAGCAACCGTCAGCCCTTCCGAGGAGCAGGCGCGCGTGCTGCCCGTCATCGAGGCGCTACGCGGGCGCACCCAGGCGCTGATTTCCATCGACACCTATCGCGCCGAGACGGCACGGCTTGCGATCGGAGCTGGCGCCCATATCGTCAATGACGTCTTCGGGCTGCAGAAGGAGCCCGATATCGCCAATATCGCCGCGGTGACCGGAGCCGGGCTCTGCATCATGCACACCGGCCGCGATAGGGTAAAACTCGTCGATGTGATTGCCGATCAGGTACATTTTCTCGAACGGTCGCTTGCGATCGCCGCTGCATCAGGCGTCAACCGCGACCGCATCGTACTCGATCCGGGCTTCGGCTTCGCCAAGGAGACGGCGGAGGAGAACCTGGAGCTGATGGCGCGGTTTTCTGAACTTTCCCGTTTCGGCTTGCCGCTGCTCGCCGGCACGTCGCGCAAACGCTTCCTCGGCGCGGTGACGGGCCGTGAGGCACAGGACAGGGATGCGGCGACGGCTGTGACCAGCGCGTTGCTCAGACTTCAAGGGGCTGCGGTTTTTCGGGTGCACAATGTCGCAATCAACAGGGATGCGCTCGATATCGTCGATGCTATGCTCAATGCGCGCCAGGAATTCGAGAGGAAGCGGCCGACATGACCACCTACACGATCACGCTGCAGAACTGCGCCTTCTTTGCGCGCCACGGCGTGCATGACGAGGAGGAATTCCTCGGTCAGCGCTTCTTCGTCGATGCCGAACTCGATGTCGTCGCCGGCGAGGCGCTGGAAAGCGATTCGATCAACGATACCGTCAATTACGGCATCGCCTTCACCGTGATCGAGCAGATCGTCACCGGCAAGCGGCGCTACCTGATCGAGTCCCTGGCGCTCGATATCGCCAAGGGGCTTTGCGAGACATTCCCGCAGATCCGGCGGGCGAAGATCACGGTGCGCAAGCCGAACGCACCGGTGCCCGGCGTGCTCGATTTCGTGCAGGTGAGCGTTGAGCACTTTGCCTGAGGCCGCATTGCAATCCGCCACACTCGGTCTCGGCGGCAATATCGGCGACCCAGTGAAGGCGATGGCGGCGGCGCTGCAGAGGCTGGACGGACGGGACGACTGTCAGGTTACGGCGGTGTCGCGGCTCTATCGCACGCCCCCCTGGGGAAAGACCGACCAATCCTTCTTCTTCAACGCCTGCGCCGCCGTCAAGACCAGCCTGGAGCCCGAGGCTTTACTCGATGTCTGCCTGTCGATCGAACGTGAGATGAAACGCGAACGCATCGAGCGTTGGGGGCCACGGACGCTGGATATTGATGTGCTGACCTATGGCGACGTGATCCAGGACGCGCCGCGGCTGGAACTGCCGCATCCGCGGATGACCGATCGCGGTTTCGTGCTGATGCCGCTTGCCGATATCGCGCCGGAGCTTCTCGTCAGGGGCAGGGCGGTGAGTGACTGGCTTGATGATGCCGAGGTGACCGGCATCGAGGTTGCCGACAACAATCGAGACTGGTGGCGGAGCGCCTGAAGCAGGGAAGCTGAAACGGAAAACGGCGGGAAACCCGCCGCTTCAGGAAAATCCGCTGTGCGGTTTGTCTACTGGATAGAACCGACGGCCATCTCGTCGACCTGGCGGGTCAGCGTCAGGCCGATCACCGGGATCATCTGGCTTTCGACCTTGACCGAAACGGTGACGTTCATCGTCTTGTCGTCGCGCACGCGGGCGATCATCGCACCATTCAGCTTGGCGCGGTTGATGCCGACAACGACGGTATCCTCGCTGACGGCGCCGGAGACGACGTCAAGGCCCTTGCCGGCGGCACCGTCGAGGAACTTGCCCTTGTAGCTCGAGCCCGACTGCGAGATGACGGCGGTCATCGGCTGCTTGAAGACGCCGACGCGGCAGGTGCCGTCGAGCTTGATGCCGGCGCTGCTGTCGCCGGTGGGCTCACCGATCAGGTTGCAGGTGAATTTCGTGCCCTTGTACTTGCCGGCGACGATTTCGCCGGGGCCCTTCCAGGAGCCGGCGACGGAATCGAAGAAGGCCTTGTCACGGGTTGCAGCGGTGGCTGCCGGAGCGACATCTGCAACGGGAGACAATGCCGCGGCGGCCAAGCCGCATACGATGAGAAACTTGCGCGAATACATGGATTTTCCTTGGCAAACACCACTCACGAACTGGCTGCAAGTTTTGCCGAAGAATGGTTAATCCTTCCTTTCGAATGTGCCGAAATGCAAGGCAATACAGGGTTTTTGCGCGGTGATGATTTTAAAATGTCGTCACTAGAGCATTGAATCTGCTCAAATTTCTCTGGCATTACCCTAGGGGAGGCGAAAGCTGCGGAATCGCTGCTTCGTTCAAGGATTGTTGCCGCGAGGCGACATGGAGGGGGTGAGATCGCCGATGAAATCACCGATTCCCGGCCGCTTCAGGGCGTGGAAGGCAAGCGGGCGGCAGAGATCCATCGCCGCGATTCCGATGCGGGCGGTCATCAGGCCGTTGATGACACCTTCGCCGAGTCGGGCCGAGAGCTTCGAGGCAAGCCCATGGCCGAGCACCTGCTGGACCAGGCTGTCGCCGACGGCGATCGAGCCGGTGACGGCCAGGTGCGCCAGCACGTCACGCAGCAGGCGGAACATGCCGAGCGTGCCGGGACGGCCGCCGTACAGCTCGGCCATAGCGCGGATGAGGCGTACCGCCTCGTAGAGCACATAGAGCAGATCGACGACGGCGCGCGGGCTGACGGCGGTGACGATCGAGACACGCTTGGAGGCGTTGACGATGAGCGCCCTGGCCTTGCGATCGAGGGGAGCGAGCAGTTCGCGTTCGGCTAGTGCAATCAGATGTGGGGGATCGATGACCTCGCCTTCGGTCGCCTTCAGCGTCGCGCGACCCTTCGATGTCTCAGGATTTGCCGACAGCAGCGTGGTCAGCTGGGCGACGACTGCGCGCGCCTTGGCCGGCCGAGTCTCGAGTATCGCCGCCTCGGCTTCGGCCTTGATCTTCTGGACGGCGGCAAGGCGCATCATGCCAACGGTTTCGCGGATGACGAGGGCCAGCACGGCAAGGATGCCGATTGCCAGCACGGCAAGGGCTGCATAACCCAGCCAGTCGGCGCGGGTGAAGAGATCGCGGATCAGGCTATCGGTCCAGAGGCCGATTGCGAGCGACAGCAGGATGCCGAATGCGCCGGCGGCGATCTTGCCGAAGGAGGTCCGACGTCTCAGCGGCGTTGCAACGGGGACCGCGCTCAGATCCTTCTCTGGATTGAGGAAGGGATCGTCCTCGTCAGGTGTGACAACGATATTTTCGGAGAAGCTTTCCGGCTTGCGCCGCCGCTCTCCTTGCCGGCCGTTGTCGCGCAGCTCGGCAGCCTCGTCCTCATAGTTGAAGGCAGCGGGTGCGCGGCGCGGCGGATCGGACGGGGGCTTGCTCATGCGAGACGGTCTCCGAACAGGAACTGCATGGCGCGGTCGAGGCGGATATGCGGCACCGACAGCTTGATGCCGCCGCCGGTTTCCTCGAGTTGCGGCGGGCGGAATCTGACGACGTTGACATCGGGCAGTTGCAGACCGGTGTCGCCCGCGGCGAGGCGATCGAACAGGCTTTCCGGATCCTCAGGCAGGTCGCCGGGGAAGATCGCGGTCTTTCTCTGGCCGTCAAAGCGCTCGCCGACGATGGTTTCGCCCTCCATCGGCGTGCCGACGATGACCGGCAGTTCATGGCCATCACGTTTGACGGTCGCTTCGCGGGTGGCGCGCACGGAGGCAAGCGCCATGACGTCGATTCCGGCGCCTGCCATGCCGATGCGGTCGATGGCGCGATCCACTAGGCGGCGGGTCAGGGCATCGAGCCGGTCGTGGCTTTCATGGTGGAGATGGTCAGCCTTGGTGGCGGCGACCAGCACGCGGTCGATGCGGCGCCCGAGCAGGGAGGAGAGCAGCGAATTGGTGCCAGGGCGGAAACAGGCGAGCACATCGGTCAGCGCGCGTTCCAGATCCTGCACGGCTTCGGGGCCGCGGTTCATCGCCTGCAGTGCATCGACCAGGACGATCTGGCGGTCGAGCCGGGCGAAATGTTCGCGGAAGAAAGGTTTGACGACGACCGATTTGTAGGCCTCGTAGCGCCGCTCCATCATCGTCCAGAGCGAGCCGCGGCCGGGACGCCCGTCCGGCGGCAGCGCTAGCGGCGCGAAGGTCAATGCCGGCGACCCGTCGAGATCGCCGGGCAGAAGCAGGCGGCCGGGCGGCAGGGTGGAGAGCGAGCGTTCGTCGGCCTTGCAGGCCTTGAGATAATCGGCGAAGGCGGTGGCGAGATCGCGGGCGACCATCTCGTCGGCACCGGCATGGATATCGGCGGTGCGCGTCAGCGCCAGCCATTGGCGTGACAGCTCGGAGCGGACGCCGGTTTCGGCAAGCGCAATCGTCTCCTCGCTGAAGGTACGATAATCCTTGCCGAGCAGTGGCAGGTCGAGCAGCCATTCGCCGGGATAATCGACGATATCGATCGACAGGCGGCCGGGCGAAAACAGCCGGTTCCAGCCGCTGGCGCTCTGATAATCCAGCGTGAGGCGCAGTTCGGATATGGCGCGGGTCGAATCCGGCCAGATACGGTCCTTCACCAGTGCGCGGATATGGTCCTCGTATTGAAAGCGCGGCACGGCATCGTCAGGCTGCGGCTCCAGCCGCACCGCCGAGACGCGGCCGGATTGGACCGGCTCGAACAGCGGCAGGCGGCCGCCATTCAACAGATTATGGACCAGCGAGGAGATGAAGACCGTCTTGCCAGAACGGGAGAGGCCGGTGACGCCGAGCCGCACGGTCGGATTGACGAGGCCGCTCGCCCGATCGGCGAGATTGTCGAAGGCGATGCGGGCGTCATCGGCAAAAGATGTCAGGCGTGGCGGCAAGGCGCGATTCCGGTTGGTGACTGCCCCGCAATATAGGGAGGGCGCGCCGCCCGCAAAAGAAGCGGCGCGAAAGTCTTCAGACGACCACGAAATCGGTGAGGCGCCAGACGGCGGCGGAAGCATCGTAATCGACGACGGCAAGGCCTGCCGTCGGGAAGCCGCCGGGAAGGGCGCTTACCATCGCCTCGTGACCGATCAGCGCCTCCAGCGCCTGCTCCATGGTTGGATTGTGGCCGACCAGCATGACGGCAGATTCGTCCTGTGCATCGATGATCTCGAGATAGGTGTCGACCGTGGCATTATAGAGCGCGTCAACATAACGAACCTCGAGCGTGAGGCCCATCGCCCGGTACACCGCATCGGCGGTATCGCGGCAGCGCAGCGCGGTCGAACTGATCAGAAGATCGGGACGGTAGCCCTTGTCGGCGGCCTTGTCGGCGATGATTTCGGCATCGCCAAAGCCCTTTTCGTTCAGCGGCCGGTCGAAATCGCGCTGTCCGGGTTCGGCCCAGGCGGCCTCGGCATGGCGCAGGAGATAGATGCGGTTGGGCGGAGGCAGGGGTACGGTCATGGGCAAATCCAGGATCCAGCGGGCCTTTTCAGTAGCGGTTGCAATCGGCCGGCGTCAACCGCCAGCGCTGCCCCAGCTGCCCAAAACGCGGCGGATAACACGGCGTTTTGAAGGCGAAGCAAAAAACGCAAGCCGGAATAATGGTGAGAAAATAGTCTGTTAGCCGAAAACTGTGACAGATTTAAAAATCTGTTTACCTGTCGTATTTGGCTTGAATCGCGACTAGCGCTTGGGATATACACCCGGCCAGATGAGATGTTCTTCAGGAGAATCGCGTTGAGTGAGAAGATCGATCTTAGCAATTACGTTCCCTCGGAAGAGGAAGAATTCATGAACGTAAACCAGCGTGCCTACTTCAGGGCGAAGCTGGTTGCATGGAGAAATGATATCCTTAGAGAAGCGCGCGAGACACTCGACCATCTGGCCGAGGAAAGCGCAAACCATCCCGACCTCGCCGACCGGGCGTCGTCGGAAACAGACCGGGCGATCGAACTTCGCGCCCGTGACCGGCAGAGAAAGCTGATTTCGAAGATCGACGCGGCACTGCAGCGCATCGAAGACGGCACCTACGGCTATTGCGAGGAAACTGGCGAGCCGATCGGCCTCAAGCGCCTCGACGCCCGCCCGATCGCGACACTGTCGATCGAGGCGCAGGAGCGTCACGAACGCCGCGAAAAGGTCTATCGCGACGAATGAGAGTTTTCATGCAGGCATGAGAGCAGAATAAGCGCCGCGATCTGATCGCGGCGCTTTTTTGTTATCCATTGTCCTCGCGTGTTGGGGAACAAGCCACAAAGGCCCGGGATCGAGCCGTTGTGGCCGCAGATTCCGTGATTACAGCCGATCTCCTGATGCCAGAGGTTTCCACGATTGCTCTCGATCGGCCTGCATGGCGAGGTCGATCACGATAAGGGTGCCATTCCTGATTCGTCGCCGCATGACGTTTGATCGGTCAGGATCTGTGCGAACCATGCCTTCATCATGAAGAGCCTGCAGCCGCGAGCGCGAAACTTTCAACTCGGACGCGAGCAGACGGTCAAGCCGTATGCTGGTTGGAAACGGGACTATCAGTTCGATTGCCAAACTCGTCCAATGTGCAGTTTCGCGCTGGATTTCTTTCGCGATTTCAAATTCAGCAAACTCGTCCACACGTTGCGACTTGTGCCGGAGAGCATCCAGGTTGAAGGTTTCCGCCCGGATCCAGTCCGGATCGTTGGATTGTAACGCGTCAAGGATTGCAGGGTCGATGTCGCGAACATTGCGGCGCTCGATGATTGGCCGGTTCCATGTCCTTTCACAGGTCAGGCATTTGTAGATAAGCCAAGCATCAAGCCTGCGACCGTTGGCGTTGAGCCGGATCTTGCCGCTGGATTGGAAGGCTCTCAGGCCTCCGCATCCACCGCATGCAATCCAAGGCTGGGGAGCTGTCTTTGGAATAATGGTCCATCGGACCTGAAGCGTATTGCACATACCGTCTTGGTCTTCCGCTCGGAAGTCCACCAAGATGGTGCATGAGAAAACCCTTGCGGGCGCGGTGTGGCGATGTTGTGGGCGGCTGAAGAGCTGAGACAGCGGAGCTGCACATGGCACATTGTAACAATGCCAAACCGGTCTCTCGCCACCACCCGATGAACATGTTCGCATGCCGCCAGCGTGTCGCTCTGCGGCAGTACGGGTGAAACTGGAGTGAGACCGGTATTTACTTAGGCAAAGTGCAACCTCGAATGCGCCGACGCTCTTCAACCCTAGGGATAACAAATGATCGGCATGAAAGGCAGCCCCCAAGCCGTTCGGGAGCTGAAAGCCAGGGAAATGCGGCTTTTATGCAACGTGATGATGAAGGAAGGGGCGCTCTGGTAATTCGACGTCAGGCAGGCGCGTTTGCCTTCACTTGTCGCGATTGACACTCATTTCGCCGAAGATGCGGGCGACTTCCTTCTGCAGTTCGGTATCGGCGCCGGTGATCGGGGCAAGCTCGGGATCACGGCGTGGCAGGTTGCCTGGCTGCGGCACGGCTTGGCGGGGCGCCTGATTTGCCGGCGCGGGCACGATGCGTTCGGCCGTCAGATTGCTCGACATTTCCTCTTCCAGCACCCGCTGGAAATCATGACGGATCGCCGCTGCCGGCTGCGCAGCCGCCTCGTCTTCGGCCGTTGCAGGTGCGGCGCGTG
>NZ_JALBGX010000142.1:0-16601 GCF_023006465.1 Rhizobium sp. PRIMUS64
CTCGGCCAGAATGTCGGTCGTCGGCCGCGGCGTCGGCGCGGCGCGGCGCACGGGCGGGCGCTGGAATTCCTCCGGATCGGGCGTGAAGATCAAGTCCTCGACATCTTGAGGCGCATCCGGCAGCGGCATCAGCTTCGGGCTGGAAGAGCGCGCCGAGGTCTCCACGGCGCCGATCTGGATCGGCAGCGGCCGGCGTGACAGTGCCGGTCCGAGAGCGACGAAATTGCCGCGCTTCAGGTCGCGGAACATCTCGGCCTGGCGCCGGTCCATGCCGAGCAGGTCGGCAGCGCGCGCCATGTCGATATCGAGGAAGGTGCGGCCCATCAGGAAGTTCGAGGCCTCGGCGGCGACGTTCTTGGCGAGCTTGGCAAGCCGCTGTGTCGCGATTACGCCGGCAAGGCCGCGCTTGCGGCCCCGACACATCAGGTTGGTCATCGCGCCGAGCGACATCTTGCGCGCATCCTCCGAGACATCGCCGCCAACCGACGGCGCAAACATCTGCGCCTCGTCGACCACGACGAGAACCGGATACCAGTACTCGCGATCGGCATCGAACATGCCGTTGAGGAAAGCGGCGGCAGCACGCATCTGGTCTTCGAGGTCGAGGCCTTCGAGCGTCAGCACGCAGGAAACGCGATGCTGGCGGATGCGGTTGGCAATGCCGGCCAACTCCGCCTCTGTGCGCTCACCGTCAACGACGACGTGGCCGAACCTGTCGCTGAGCGTGACGAAATCACCCTCGGGATCTATGATGACCTGCTGCACCCATTGCGCCGATTGCTCGAGCAGGCGGCGCAGCAGATGCGACTTGCCCGATCCGGAATTGCCCTGCACGAGCAGACGGGTCGCCAGCAGCTCCTCGATATCGAGCGTCGCCGGGCTGCCGGACGCCAATCCCATATCGATGCCAACCTGCACGTCCCATTCCCCTTACAAATTCCCGGCCCGTCTGTAGCAGATTCGCAGGCACTGTTGTCGTCAAACCTTCAAGAACCCACAGGGAAACCCAGCCCTATAGCTCGGCCCGAAAATCGGAATCGATTTTCGGAAAGCCTGCAGCGCAGATTCAAGAAGATAGTGCGCCTTGCGTCCAAATAGACGCACAGCGCTCTAGGAAAATAAGGCTTCACACCGCCTCGCGCTCGACGAGGTCGCCCGCCATGTCCTTCTGCGTCGGAATCAGCAAACGTGTGCAGAGCAGGCTGACGAAAAGCGGTACCAGCAAGACCGCAAGCCCCGCGCGCAAGCCCAGGAGTTCGCCGAGAAAGCCGATGATCGGCGGCCCGATGAGAAAACCGGTCAGGGCTGCGAAGGAGAGCGTCGCAACGCTTGAAGCGGGCGGGCGGTCAGTCAGCGAAGCAACGGCCGTCACCGCAAGCGGAAACCCGACCGAGACACCGACACCAACTGCGGCAAAGCCGAGTAGCGCAAGCGGCGTCGCCGGTGCAAGGAGAACGACGAGCATGCCGGCAAGCGAGGCGATGCCGCAGCCACGGGCAACGGCAATCGCGCCGAAACGGCCTTTCATGTAATCACCGCCGAAGCGCCCCGCCGCAACCATGAAAGCGAAAACCGAATAACCGAGGCCGGTTTGCGCGCCTTCTGCATTCATGACATCGCGGAGGTAGACCGCCGACCAATCGGCCATCGCACCTTCGGTCATCGTCACGCCGAAGACGAAGGCGCAGATCCCGAGCAGAGCGAGACTGGGCAGCTTGAAGCCGGTCATTGCCTGCGAATTCTCCGCATGGTGACTTTCCGGCAATTTCGGCAGGCGCAGGCTGGCAATCAGCGCAGCCGGCAGGATGACGAGCGCCGTGATCAGAATCGACCAGTGCGGCGAAAGCCCGATGGCTATGGCACCAACGCCGATCAGGCTGCCGGCCATGATGCCAAAGCTCCAGAAGCCGTGGCAGCGGCTCATGATGATCAGCCCCGTCGCCTTCTCCGTCACATCGGCCTCGACATTCATGCCGAGTTCCACCGTCGAAAGCGCGACCCCAACGACAATCAAGGCGAAGAATAGAAGCATGGCGCTGGGCGCGAAGGCTGGAAGCGAAACCACGGCAAGAAAGAAGATGAAACCATAGATGATCGCCATGCGCCCACCGATGCGCGAGACGAGGCGGCCGGCAAACGGCAGGGTGATCAGCGTGCCGATCGGCAATCCCAGAAGTGCGACCGCGAGATCGGCGGTGCCGAGTTCAAGCTTCGCCTGAATATCAGGAATGCGCGGTAACCAGGCGCCAAAAGCTATCGGCTGCAGAAAAAAGATCAGCATGACAAGTCTTTGCAGCGGCACGGCGCATCCCTTTTAAGTCTTGAGCGGTAAACACCCGCCCGCGATTCCCCGCGGAGATCTTGCGCGATGAGATCAGTGAAATAAAGCGTGCAGTGCCTTATCGCGTGCTGAGACCAAAACCCTGCATCAGTCGGCGCGTCGCAAAGTCGGGATTGCCGGATGTAAAGGCGGCAAAGTCGAAATTATCGGGGTGAACGGCATCGGCGATCTGCGGAACGAGTGTGCGCGCCCGCCGGGCAATGGCTTCTGCCGGATCCAGCCAGTCCACCGGCCAAGGCGCCAGTCTGCGGAATAGATTGGCCATGAAGGGATAGTGCGTGCAGGCAAGCACGACGATATCGGTCCTCTGACTGTCCTTCTCGACGAAGCATTGGTGGATTTCGGCAAGCACGGCGTCGTCGGAGACGGCGTCACCGCGTATATAGGCCTCTGCCATGCGCGCAAGGTTCTCCGAGCCGACGAGGCGGACATGGCATTGCTGGGCGAAGGACTGGATGAGATCGCGTGTATAGGCCCGCTTGACCGTACCCGGCGTCGCGAGCACCGAGACCAGGCCGGAGCGCGTGCGCTCCGCCGCCGGCTTGATCGCCGGCACGGTGCCGACGAAGGTCATCTGAGGAAAGGCAGCGCGGAGATCGGCGCCAACCAGCGTGAAGGCGGTGTTGCAGGCGATGATGCAGACCTCGGGATCGTGTTGTTCGAGCAGCCGGCCGAAAAGCCCGATGATCCGTTCCTTCAGCGCCTGCTCCTCCCAGCCGCCATAGGGAAAGCCGGCGTCGTCGGCGACATAGATGAAGCCGCGTTCCGGCATCAGCACGCGCGCTTCGCGCAAGACGGTCAGGCCGCCGATGCCGGAATCGAAGACGAGGACGGGTTTCAGCTCATGCGTCGGCGCTGTCATCTGGCGGTGTTTCCTTGGTCGCGGTCGGGAACCTGCCGCCGCGCGGGCTCTTGCGCGAGAAGCGGTCGAGAGAGGAGATGACGCCGCGCAACACGCTGATTTCCTGCTCCGTGAAGGCCCGGCGGGATAGAACAGCGCGCAGATTGTCGACCATTTTCGGCTTTTTCCCGGCAGGATGGAAATAACCGCGCGCATCGAGCGCCTCTTCCAGCTGGTCGAACAGGCCGAACAGCTGATCCTTGGTCGAAGGTGTCTGCCCCATTGCCTGAAAAGGCACGGCGCCGAGATCCTCCATGCCGGATTTCATCCATTCATAGGACATCAGCAGCACCGCCTGGGCGATGTTCAGCGAGGCAAAGGCCGGATTGACCGGAAAGGTGACGATCTCGTCGGCAAGCGCCACCTCCTCGTTGGTCAGCCCCCAACGCTCACGCCCGAAGAGGATGCCGGTGCCCTCACCGGCGCGGAACCTCGCCCGGAGCGTCTCGGCGGCGATAACGGGAGAGCGCACCGGCTTATAGCCGTCGCGCTCGCGCGCGGTCGTCGCATAGACAAAATTAAGATCGGCGACCGCCTGTTCCAGCGTGTCGTAGACCTTGGTCGCCTCGATGACGTGGTCAGCCTTGGAGGCAGTCGCCAGGGCTTTCTCGTTCGGCCAGCCGTCGCGCGGATTGACGAGGCGGAGTTCTGCAAGGCCGAAATTCGCCATGGCGCGCGCCACCATGCCGATATTCTCGCCCATCTGCGGCTCGACCAGAATAATGGCCGGGCCTTCGGCCAGAAGTTGACGCTCGCTGTTCGTGCCTGCCATGGTCCTATCCCTGTTTCGAGCGCGCAATAGCCTCGCCTGCTGCAAACGGCAAGACGTCTGCGTCAGGATAAAGCCTTACCAGCGCCGAACCGATCATTTCGAGCCCGAGTCTCGCGCCCTCGCGCGACAGCGGCAGGTGCCGGCCTGTTGTCCGCGATGCCTTGCGCTGAATGAGGAAACAGGTCGAGCCGCGCGGCGCTGCATTGTCGATCAGCGCCATATCCGCCGCGATCAGCGTCTTCAGATTGTCGTCGGCGGCCGGCGCGTCATAACTCTTCGCCAGGATACGCGCCCAATAGGTGCAAGAGAGGAAGATCGCCAGCGTCTGGCGGATCTGGCCTGGGCGCGTCACCACCGACCAGGACGAGCCAAGCGGGCGCGCCGCCACCGTTACGTCGCGGTAGCAGGCATCGATCGTCTGCGACAGCGCCATCAACTCGAAACCGCTTTTGCCCTCGCCGATCCCGGCAAGCAGGTCGCGCAGCGCCTGGAACCAGTGCGCGAGTGCAGTATCGAGCGCGCCGCGCGTGCGCGTGGGGAAAACGACGAAGGCGACCGCCGTTCCGGCCGCCGCCCCGATCATGGTCTCCCCGATGCGCAGCTTCAACAGATCGAGCGTCAGCACGCCGGTCATCCCGTAGACCAGGCAGAGCACGATCGAGATGAAGAAGGTCATCGTCGCATAGGAAACTTGCAGGAAATAGAAGGCGAGGAAGATGCAGATGGCGGCGACCGGAATGGCGATATCAGGCTCGCCCGAAATCATCGTTGCCAGCACGAGGCCGATGGCGATGCCGAATACCGTGCCGAGTGAGCGCGATAGGGCCCTCATCGCCGTATCGCCGCGCGAATTGGTATTGGTGAATACGAGGAAGGAGGCGAGCACCGCCCAGAACCAGCGCTCGCGCGACAGCAGCAGACCGAAACCCATGGCGATCGCCGAGGCGAGCGTGATCTGTAGCGCCAAGCGCAGCAGCGGATTGGCGAACGAAAAGTCGATAGGCTGAGGTTGCGCCGTATCCATGACGGCGTCAATGCCGGAGAAACCGGAGGCCTGCCCCTCGCCGATCGCCTGCGTCAGTTCCTGCCGGGCCTTACCGAGCCAGAGAAGCGCACGCACGGTCTCGCCCTGCGGCTGGTCCTTGATGGTTTCGGCCATTTCCTCATATCTTCCAAGTTCCACCGCATCCGCCTCGATCACGGCATGCACGAGCGCAAAGGGCGGCGGACTCTGGAAGCTCAGCACGATCGCGCTCTCGGCAGCAAGATGCGCATCGAAGAGCCGGATCGCCAGCTCGGCGGCGGGATCAGCGGTGGCATCGAAAACCCCGCCGGGCGGGCGCGGAATAAAGGTCTCCGCCATCAGCACCACTTCCTTCAGCCGGTCTTCCAGCTGGCGCAGCTCCTGCCGGTCGGCTTCGCCGATCTCAGCGCCGCCGGCAAGGGCGGCGAGCTTGAAGAGGATCTGGTTGATCCGGCCGCGCACGCTTTCGAGCGAGCGCAGCAGGTCCCGTCGCCAGTCGTCCGGCAGCAGCACTGCTCTCACCAGATGGCCGACGAGCACCGAGACGACGGGGCCGATCGCCACATCAGGCAGCTCGGCAAGGGAAGGCCGGAAATAAGACCCCATGAAATAAGAGGTGAAGGCGAACATGCCGATCGCAAAACCGCGCGGCCCGAACACGCGGCCCGCCGATGCGAGCGCGATCACCACCAGGAAGACGAGATCGGAGAGAAAACGCTGATCTTCGAGGCCCGCCGCGATGGCGACGACACCAAGGCTTGCGACGCAACCGAAGAGCCGCGTCACCAGCTGGCGCGTATTGCCCTTGTCGCGAACCGCCACCCCGCCCTCGATCGACAGCACGATACCAAGACCGAAGGCGGCCGTCGGCAAAGGCAGAATGAACATCTGGATGGCGAGAAGGACTAAAAACGAGAAAACGATCGTCAGCGTTACACGCGAGGCCATGCGCAGACGCGAAAGCGCCGGATCGTTGGCAAGCAGCCAGTCGCGGAACTGAAAACCGGAAAACAAATGCGAGAGCCCCTCATGCCGCCCAGGGATCAACAGATACCGCCGCAACAGCGGAAATCAAACTGCCCGAAATCGAATCTCGATGCTCTCGAATGTCGCGCGCCTATTGGCCCTTGGCAATCAGCGCCATGGTCGTCTTCAGGGAATCGCGCGCCTGCGTTTCGATATTCTCGGTGACGATATCGTCGATGACGGGCTTACCACCTTCCTCGACCACTTCGAAACGAACGGTCGTATAGTCCTTGGCATCGGGCGCATCCGAGCAGGCGGATTTCCTGAAGCGCACCGTCACCTCGGCCACGCCGTCGACCACAGGCGCTGCCGCCATCGTCAGATCCTCCAGCGGGCACGCATCCTGGCCGTTGACGATGACATCGTAGTCGAAGGGCGATATGCCGTCGTCGTCGATGGCGGGAAACTGCGCCGCCGCCTGGTATTTCGCGACGAAATCGCGGCTGTAGAGATGGTCGAGCCGGCCCGCATCGAAGATGTCGGTCCAGTCGCTGTTGTTGTCGGCCCAGTTGCTCCTTGTCGCCTCCATGATCTCCTTCACGGGAGCGGTAATGTCGGCGGCATCACCGATGCCGCCGACAGCGTGGCTGATGCCTGAAAAGGCCATAAGGCTTGCGATAACAACGGCGATTGTCTTCATGGTCGAATGTCCGGAGCGGCAGATCGCGGCGGACACTAGCTAAATTTCAGCGCTTGGCAATGGCGGCAAAAACGCATTGTCGAACCCCTTGCAGCTTTGCGTTCCCGGTTCACAATGCTATAGCGCTCCGGATCATATCACCCACCCGGGACCCCGTCCCCATTCAAGCTCGAACGAGGCAGATACATGAACAAGATCAAGGTCGCCAATCCCGTCGCCGATCTCGACGGCGATGAAATGACGCGCATCATCTGGCAGCTCATCAAGGATAAGCTGATCCATCCGTATCTTGACCTCGACATCGACTATTTCGACCTCTCCGTCGAAAACCGCGACGCCACCAACGACCAGGTCACCGTCGATGCCGCCAACGCCATCAAGAAGTACGGCGTCGGCATAAAGTGCGCGACGATCACGCCGGATGAAGCTCGCGTCAAGGAATTCAACCTCAAGGAAATGTGGAAGAGCCCGAACGGCACGATCCGCAACATTCTCGGCGGCGTCATCTTCCGCGAGCCGATCATCTGCAAGAACGTGCCGCGCCTGGTTCCCGGCTGGACCAAGCCGATCGTCGTCGGCCGCCACGCCTTCGGCGACCAGTACCGCGCCACCGATTTCAAGTTCCCCGGCAAGGGCAAGCTGACGATCAAGTTCGTCGGCGAGGACGGCACCGTTATCGAGAAGGAAGTCTTCAACGCACCGGGCGCCGGCGT
Source organism: Rhizobium sp. PRIMUS64 (assembly GCF_023006465.1). Taxonomy (NCBI): domain Bacteria; kingdom Pseudomonadati; phylum Pseudomonadota; class Alphaproteobacteria; order Hyphomicrobiales; family Rhizobiaceae; genus Rhizobium; species Rhizobium sp. PRIMUS64. The sequence goes on from NZ_JALBGX010000142.1 coordinate 7,418, forward strand.
CGCCATGGCCATGTACAACCTCGACGAGTCGATCCGCGAATTCGCTCGCGCCTCTATGATGTACGGCCTGATGCGCAAGTGGCCGGTCTATCTGTCGACCAAGAACACCATCCTCAAGGCCTATGACGGCCGCTTCAAGGATATCTTCGAAGAAGTCTACGAGACCGAATTCAAGGATCAGTTCAAGGAAGCCGGCATCACCTACGAACACCGCCTGATCGACGACATGGTCGCCTCGGCGCTCAAGTGGTCCGGCGGCTACGTCTGGGCCTGCAAGAACTACGACGGCGACGTCCAGTCCGACACCGTCGCCCAAGGCTTCGGCTCGCTCGGCTTGATGACCTCGGTTCTGCTGACGCCCGACGGCAAGACGGTCGAAGCCGAAGCCGCTCACGGCACGGTCACCCGTCACTACCGCCAGCATCAGAAGGGCCAGGAAACCTCGACGAACTCAATCGCCTCGATCTTCGCCTGGACCCGCGGCCTGGCGCACCGCGCCAAGCTCGACGACAATGCCGAGCTCGCCCGCTTCGCCTCGACGCTCGAAAAAGTCTGCGTCGACACTGTCGAATCCGGTTTCATGACCAAGGACCTGGCGCTGCTGATCGGCCCCGACCAGCCGTGGCTCTCGACCACCGCCTTCCTCGACAAGATCGACCAGAACCTGCAGAAGGCCATGGCGTAAGCCCGCCTTTCCAAGATAACATCGAAGCGGCGGGGATTTCCCCGCCGTTTTCATTTTGGGAGAATGAACCGATGACGGTCATCCTGCGGCCGCTTGAAGCCTCGGACCGCGCCGCTTGGGAGCCCCTGTGGGAGGCCTATCAGCGCTTCTACGAAGTGGTCATCCCGCCTGAAACCACGGACCTCACCTGGACTCGCTTCCACGATCCTGAAGAACCGATGCACGCGCTCGGTGCCTTTGACGACGATGGCCGTCTCGTCGGTATCGTCCATGCCATCTTTCACCGTTCCTGCTGGCTGCCGCAATGGACCTGCTATCTGCAGGATCTCTATGTCGATAACAGCCAGCGCGGGCTCGGCACCGGTGCCGCTTTGATCGAGGCCGTCGCCGACCTCGCCCGCGCAAACGGCGCAGGCAGGCTCTATTGGATGACGCACGAAACGAATGCAACGGCGCGGCGGCTCTACGACAGGATCGCTGAGCGCTCGGGTTTTATCCAGTACCGCAAGGCGCTTTAAGGCCTGGGGTTGCACAAAGGCCCGGCCGCACTATTGATTCCGGGGAACGGCAAGGCCGTAGAATAACGGGAACACGAGGAGGATGTCATGACTGAAGAACTGGTATTCTATACGAACCCCATGTCGCGCGGCCGCATCGCGCGCTGGATGCTGGAGGAGATCGGCCAACCCTACCGCACCGAATACCTGACCTTCGGCGAAACCATGAAGGCGCCCGAATATCTCGCAGTCAATCCGATGGGCAAGGTGCCGGCGATCCGCCACGGCGATACTATCGTCACCGAATGCGCGGCGATCTGCGCCTATCTGGCCGAAACCTTTCCTGAGAAGGCGCTGGCGCCGAGGCCGGAGGAGCGCGCCCGCTATTACCGCTGGATGTTCTTTGCCGCCGGTCCTCTCGAATCGGCGGTGACGATGAAGGCTCTCGGCTTCGAAATTCCGAAGGAACGCCTGCGCATGGCCGGCTGCGGCGACTTCGGCGACGTTATGAACGCGCTTGAGAAAGCCGTCTCCGGTTCGACCTATGTCGCCGGCGAGCGCTTCACGGCCGCCGACGTCTATGTCGGCTCCCATATCGCCTGGGGCCTCGGCTTCGGATCGATCGAGAAGCGCCAGGCTTTCATCGACTATTTCGGCCGCATCAAAGAGCGTGAAGCCTATAAACGGGCGAACGCTCTTGATGACGAAGCAATAAAGACGATGCAGGCCGCGTAGGTACCAGGGCGCGGTAGATCCGCTGCCACATCGACGGCCTCAGACGAGCGGCATGTGAATATCCGTCAGAAGCTCGTTCGGCGGCAGGTCGCGGGGATTGTTGAGATACTCCTCGAACATGACCCTGTCCTTCAACTGCCGGCCGGATTTCGGCAGCCATTCGGCAAACAGCCACTGATAGGACTTGGGCATATTGGCATAGGGACCCTTGTGGCGTAGCACCGCATAATCGCCACCGTCGATCACGCGCCGCTCGAACGGCGCATCGGCCGGCACGTCGGAAGCGCCGGTGACGCAGGCGATCGAGCGCAGCTTTTCCTCCGGCACAAGATCGGGATCGTCGAGATAGACGCCGATCATCCGCATGTCGGGCTTGGCGAGGCCGCGGGCGTAAAGCGTGCCGAACAGCATCTCGAAGGCCTTGTCGATCTGCATGTAGGAACCGGTATGGGCAACGCCGATCAGCTCGATCGGCGCGATCTGGCGTATGGTAACGTCTAACATGACTTTGGTCTTTCCGTCAGGTGAGGGCTCATAGGCTGTGTGGCTTCCCTCTTTCCGGTAGCGGGCTGGCGGCATGCCGTAGACCGATTTGAAAATACGATTGAAGGATTGGAGATTGGGATAGCCTGATCGCTTCGCAATTTCACTGACGGCAAGTTCCGTGCGGACGATCTCGCCCGCCGCGTGATGCAGCCTGAGCCGCTTGACGGTTGCCGCCAGCGTCTCGCCGTAGATCGCCCGGTAGATCCTGTGCCAGTGGTAGCTCGACATGCAGGCGATTTCGGCAAGGCGCTCCATATCCAGCTCCTCATCCAAGTGGTCGTGAATATAGGCCGAAACCCGTCTCAGACGGTTTTCATAAAGTGCCCATGCCGTTTCGCCATTCATGTCGGAACCTCGTGCAAATCGATCGGCTTGAGAGAACCATAACCCGATTTGACAAATCCTGCGGACTTGAACCTTCGGCGAATCCTGCGTAGACCGGAATTCCGGCTCGAACCCAAAAGGAATGATAGATGCCGGATTTTTCAACATTAATGCTCTTTGCCGCCGCAGCGCTGGTGCTGACAGCCACGCCCGGCCCCGACATGCTGCTGATCGCCTCCCGCAGTATCGGCCAGGGACGCGCTGCCGGTTTCCTGACCTATGCCGGCATCGCGCTCGGCACCTATTGCCACGCCCTTGCCGCAGCATTCGGGCTGTCACAGCTCTTCATGACCGTGCCTGCCGCCTATGAAACAGTGCGCTGGGCAGGCTGTTGCTATCTTCTCTATCTCGCCTACAAGACGGTCCGCTCGGAAGGCGCCGCCTTTCAGCCGGCATCGACGCTGAAGCGGCTGTCTGGCCGGCGTATCTTCTTTGCAGGCCTTGCCACCAATCTGCTCAATCCGAAGATGGCGCTCTTCGTCATGGCGCTCTTTCCGCAATTCGTGAATGCGTCAGCCGGATCGCTGACGATGCAGATGCTGATACTTGCAAGCGTCCTGAACGGTATCGGCCTCGTCGTGAATGGCGCCGTGATTTTCCTCGGAAGCACGATCCGTTCGAGACTTCAATCGGCGAGCCGTTTCCCGAAGTTGCCGCAATATATCCTGGCAACGGTCTTCACCGGGCTCGCCTGTCGCCTTGCGTTGCAGCCGCGAAACTGAACATCGAGGGACCACCGTCGTTGAAAACAAAACCGGCTGCGAAATCCGTGATCTCGCAGCCGGTTTGAATTTCAAACTGTTGTCAGGCTGCAGTTCAGCCGGCAAGTGCCACGGCAACCGCCTCGATCGCTTCATCGGCTTTCGATCCGTCGGGGCCGCCGGCCTGCGCCATGTCGGGGCGGCCGCCGCCGCCCTTGCCGCCGAGGGCGGCAGATGCGATGCGGACGAGATCGACGGCGCTGTAACGCTGCACGAGATCCGGTGTCACCGCCACGACAGCACTTGCCTTGCCGTCGTCGGACACGCCGACCAGGGCAACGACGCCGGAACCGATGCTGGTCTTGCCATCATCGGCAAGCCCCTTCAAATCCTTGGGATCGACGCCCGAAATCGCCTTGCCGAGGAACTTGACGCCGGCCACTTCGCGCACGGCATCGACCGAGCCGCCCTGCCCGCCGGCCATGGCGAGTTTGCGCTTGGCGTCAGCCAATTCCTTTTCGAGCTTGCGGCGCTCGTCCATCAGCGCTTCGACACGCGACAGCACTTCGCCCGGCTGCACCTTCAGCGAGGCGGCAAGCGTCTTCACGCGCTCGTCCTGTTCGGCCAGATATTCGCGCGCCGATTCGCCGGTGACGGCCTCGATACGGCGAACGCCGGCGCCGACGGCACTTTCGCCGAGAACGCGGATCAGCCCGATCTGGCCAGTGGCCCCGACATGCGTGCCGCCGCAGAGTTCGATCGAATAAGGCTTGCCGGCCTTGGCGCCACGCACGCCCTCGCCCATCGCCACGACGCGGACTTCATCGCCGTATTTCTCGCCGAACAGCGCCATCGCGCCTTCGGCGATCGCATCGTCGACGCTCATCAGCCTCGTGGTAACCGGCGAATTCTGCAGCACGATCTCGTTCGCCATATCCTCGACGATCTTCAGTTCCTCGGCCGACATCGGCTTCGGATGCGAGACGTCGAAACGCAGGCGCTCGGGCGCGACCAGCGAACCCTTTTGCGCCACATGGGTGCCGAGCACCTCGCGCAAAGCCTCGTGCAGCAGGTGGGTCGCAGAGTGGTTGGCGCGCAGCCGCGAACGGCGGGCATGATCGACCGTCAGCACGACCGCATCGCCGTCCTTGACCACGCCGTCGATGACAGTGCCCTGATGCACGAACAGGCCTTCGCCTCTCTTCTGCGTATCTGAAATCTCGATCTTGGCGTGGTCGGACGAGATCACGCCGGTATCGCCCATCTGGCCGCCGGATTCGCCGTAGAACGGCGTCTGGCTGACGACGATCTGCACCTTGTCGCCGGCCTTGGCCTCGGTCGAAACCGCGCCCTCTTTGACGATCGCCTGCACGACGCCTTCGGCCGTTTCGGTGTCGTAGCCCAGGAATTCGGTCGCACCGTGTTTTTCCCTAAGCTCAAACCAGACGGTTTCCGTCGCCTTCTCGCCGGAACCGGCCCAGTGCGAGCGGGCTTCGGCCTTCTGGCGCTGCATCGCATCGGTGAAGCCGGAGATGTCCACGCCGATCTCACGGGCACGCAGTGCATCCTGTGTCAGATCGAGCGGGAAGCCGTAGGTGTCGTAGAGCTTGAAGGCGGTCTCACCATCCAGCATATCGCCCTTGGAAAGATCCGTCGTCGCGTCCGACAGAAGCGACAGGCCGCGTTCCAGCGTCTTGCGGAATCGGTTTTCCTCCAGCTTCAGCGTTTCCGAGATCAGCGCTTCGGCGCGCACCAGTTCCGGATAGGCGCGGCCCATCTGCTGCACCAGCGTCGGCAGCAGCTTGTAGACCAGCGGTTCCTTGGCGCCGAGCAGCTGTGCATGGCGCATGGCGCGGCGCATGATGCGGCGCAGCACATAACCGCGGCCCTCATTCGACGGAAGCACGCCGTCGGCGATCAGGAAGGCCGAGGAGCGCAGGTGGTCGGCGATGACGCGGTGGCTGGCGCTGCCTTCCGCCTTGACGCCCATCGTGTCCTCGATGGTGCCGATCAGCGTGCGGAAGAGATCGGTGTCGAACACGCTCTGAACGCCCTGCAGAATGCAGGCCATGCGCTCCAGCCCCATGCCGGTATCGATCGACGGGCGGGGCAGCGGGTTGCGAACGCCGGGTTCGGTCTGCTCGAACTGCATGAAGACGAGGTTCCAGAATTCAAGGAACCGGTCGCCATCTTCCTCCGGTGAGCCCGGAGGGCCGCCCCAAACATTCTCACCCTGGTCGATGAAGATTTCCGAGCACGGGCCGCAGGGGCCGGTATCGCCCATCTGCCAGAAATTGTCAGAGGTCGGGATGCGGATGATCTTGTCGTCGGAAAAGCCGGCGATCTTCTTCCACAGCGTCGCAGCTTCTTCATCCTCGGAATAGACGGTCACCAGCAGGCGGTTTTTAGGAAGGTCGAAGCCTTCGGTGACGAGCTTCCAGGCAAGCTCGATCGCATTCTCCTTGAAATAGTCGCCGAAGGAGAAGTTGCCGAGCATCTCGAAGAAGGTCAGGTGGCGTGCAGTATAGCCGACATTGTCGAGGTCGTTGTGCTTGCCGCCGGCCCGCACGCATTTCTGCGAAGTCGTCGCCGTCGAATAGGGACGCTTTTCGAGGCCGGTGAAGACGTTCTTGAATTGCACCATGCCGGCATTGGTGAACATCAGCGTCGGGTCGTTGCGCGGCACGAGCGGGCTCGACGGAACGATCTCATGGCCGTTCTTCTTGAAATAGTCGAGGAAGGTCGACCGGATATCGTTCACACCGCTCATGCTATGCCCTTCAATGCTGCCGGAGGCAGGTAAATTTAAATTCATCGGCTTTTAACGTTCGCCCCCGCCACTGTCCAGCAGACAAACAAAACCGGCCGCATTCTCATCAGGAATGCGGCCGGTTGGAACTGTCCGATGAGTTTAAGCGCGAAAATTACATTTCCGCAGTGGCATCGCCATCGCCGTCATCCGGGTCCGGTCCGCCATTCTGCAGGAAGCGGTCGGCGATCAGGCCGGCATTCTGGCGCAGCGACAGTTCGATCTCGCGGGCGAGATCCGGATTGTCCCGCAGGAAAGTCTTGGCGTTTTCACGGCCCTGGCCGAGACGCTGGCTGTTATAGGAGAACCAGGCACCCGACTTTTCGACGATGCCGGCCTTGACGCCGAGATCGACCAGTTCGCCGGTCTTGGAGACACCCTCGCCATACATGATATCGAACTCGACCTGCTTGAAGGGCGGCGCCATCTTGTTCTTGACGACCTTGACGCGGGTCTGGTTGCCGATCACCTCTTCGCGCTCCTTGACCGCCCCGATGCGGCGGATGTCGAGGCGCACGGAAGCATAGAACTTCAGCGCATTGCCGCCCGTCGTCGTTTCCGGCGAACCGAACATGACGCCGATCTTCATGCGGATCTGGTTGATGAAGATAACCATGGTGTTCGATTTGGAGATCGAAGCGGTGAGCTTGCGCAGCGCCTGGCTCATCAGTCGTGCCTGCAGGCCGGGAAGGCTGTCGCCCATTTCGCCTTCGATTTCGGCGCGCGGCGTCAGTGCGGCGACCGAGTCGACGACGAGAACGTCAACGGCGCCGGAGCGCACCAGCGTATCGGTGATTTCGAGCGCCTGCTCGCCGGTATCGGGCTGCGAGATCAGAAGATTCTGCAGGTCGACGCCAAGCTTGCGGGCATAGACGGGATCGAGCGCATGTTCGGCATCGACGAAGGCGCAGATGCCGCCCTTCTTCTGCGCTTCGGCAATCGTCTGCAGTGCAAGCGTCGTCTTACCGGAGCTTTCCGGCCCGTAGATCTCGATGATGCGGCCCCTCGGCAGGCCACCAACGCCGAGTGCAATATCGAGGCCAAGCGAGCCGGTCGAGATCGTCTCGATCTCGACAACATTCTCGTTGGAGCCGAGTTTCATGATCGAGCCCTTGCCGAACGACCGCTCTATCTGTGAGAGTGCCGCTTCAAGCGCCTTGCTTTTGTCCACCGATTTGTCCTCTACCAGCCGCAATGAATTCTGAGACATCCGATCCACCTTTAGGTTATTGAAGCCGCTCAAGCAATGTCGAGTTTGTACCCTATTTGTTCCATTCTCGCAATAGGCGATCAAATAGTTGAAAGAAAAAGGTAAAACGACACGTGTTCTGCATTTGTTTTATCAATGAAAAGCAACGACTTAGGCCAAAAGTGCCGACTCGGCCGCGGCAGGGCGCACCGTATCGATTCGTCCTTCGGGCATCGGGAGAGCGGATCGGATGAAGAAAAAGATTCTTGTTCTCGGCGGTGCGCATATCGACCGGCGTGGCCGAATCTCGGGCGAGACGGCGCCTGGCGCCAGCAATCCCGGCACCTGGTTCGAGGAGCCGGGCGGCGGCGGCTTCAATGCGGCGCGCAACCTCGCAAGGCTCGGTTTTCAGGTGACGATGATCTCGCCGCGCGGCGGCGATCCGATGGGCGAGACGGTTGGAGAAGCTGCCGATTTCGCCGGCATCGACGACCGGCCTTTCGTCTTCCTCGACCGCAAGACGCCGAGCTACACGGCGATCATCGAGAAGGACGGCAATCTGGTGATCGCCCTTGCCGACATGGATCTCTACCGCTTCTTCGTGCCGCGGCGTCTCTCCATCCGCTGGGTGCGGGAGGCCTTCGCCGCCCATGATTTCATCCTCTTTGACGCCAACCTGCCGGAAGAGACGATCGCGGCGATCGTCGCAAAGGCGCATGCGCTCGCGAAGCCCGTTGCGGCAATCGCCATCTCGCCGGCCAAGGTCGTCAGGCTGAAACCCTGCATCGGGGATATTGATTACCTGTTCCTGAATGAGGCTGAAGCTGCCGCCCTTGCCGGTGAGCGGCCGGAAGAGGCTGCCGGCTGGCCGCCGTTGCTGAATGAGATCGGCATCAGGAACGCCGTCGTCACCCGCGGCCGGCGCGAGCTCGTCGCGCTTTGCGATGGCCGCGCCGTGACGTTGCAGCCGCCGATCGCCGACACCGTCGCCGATGTTACGGGTGCCGGCGATTCTCTTGCGGCCGGCACACTCGCCGCCTTGATATCAGGCTTGCCGCTCGAAGAAGCCATCCGCCACGGCACCGCGGCCGCCACACTGACCGTGCAATCGCGGCACGCCGTCAACGAAAATCTGACGCCCGAGCTGTTGAATGAGGCGCTTGCCCTTGTTCCCCAGATCAGAATTCTGCATTGAAGCAGCCAATTAAATAGTTGAACATGATGCCGAAAACCGCTCGCACTTTTCAGCATCATGCTCTGTCGATCACAGGACCAGACCATGACTAAGCCCATCTCCCCTCTTTTACCGATCGCCTATTCGAAGGAAGTCGCCAGCGCCAAGCAGCGCGGCGCGCCTGTGGTGGCGCTGGAATCGACCATCATCACCCACGGCATGCCCTATCCCGGCAATATCGAGATGGCCCGTAGCGTCGAGGCGATCATCCGCGAACAGGGTGCGGTGCCGGCAACGATCGCCGTCATTCACGGCACGCTGCATATCGGTCTTGAAGCCGCGGAATTGGAGCAACTCGCCAAGGCGACCGAAGTGATGAAGGTGTCGCGCGCCGATCTCGCCTTCGCCATCGCTGAGCGCCGCACCGGCGCTACCACCGTCGCGGCGACGAGGATCGCGGCGGC
>NZ_JALBGX010000143.1:0-16413 GCF_023006465.1 Rhizobium sp. PRIMUS64
AATGGTCGATGACGCTATTGAAGTTATCGAAACCTATCCCGACGTGGCGCGGGCATCATGAAATCAATTTTCGAGGAAAGAGATCATGTCAGACATTGTGGAGCAGCTGAAAAAGGTCCGCAAGCTGCAGTCCCGCGCCGCCGCTGCGAAGATGGAGTTGCACGATCTTGCCGAGGACCTTCCGATTAATTGGGCTAGAATCAAGACCATTGCAGGAGAGACGTTCGACGCCTTCGCCGAGTTGAACGCTGCGAAGGAAGAGCTCGCTGCATTGGAGAATTCACGATGACTGGCCCTTTCGTCACGCGCGACGGCTCCAGCTGGGTGCCGGAGTACCTGACCTGCATCGATGCTACAACCTGCATCGGCTGTGGCCGATGCTTCAAAGCCTGCTCTCGCGAAGTCATGCACCTCTATGGCGTCGGTGAAGCGGGTGAAATCCTCGGCATCTGCGACGACGAGGAGGAAGACTTCGATGGCGAGCTCAATCGTATGATCATGGTTGTCGATGAGGCCGGCCGCTGCATTGGTTGCGGCGCCTGCGCGCGCGTCTGCCCGAAGAACTGTCAGACCCATGTCGCGGCAGACAAGGTTACTGCGTGATCTCGCGAACAAGTCAACGCTGTTACCTTCAGATCGTTTGTTGTCTCCTGCTGCTCGTCGTCTGCGCAAACGAACGAACGTAGTTACTTCGTGTGGCATTCCATCCACAAAGTTGGCGCTGCGATGGTGGCTAGTTCGTCGCTTCTTTCAATAGGACTTTTTTAAAAGCGCGAAGTGGCGATCGCTGTCTCGTCGCCCTCGGCGATGAACTTATCCGGTTGCCAAGGCAGATGCCCCGCGATTGGATCGCCACAGATCGTGCCGTTCGTGTCCCATGCCTGATCCGCGGATGCGGCGGTTCTAATCAATGGCGGCCGGTGCAAAGAAGGCACTGCAATTGCACGCAATGTCTCGCGCAAGCTGACCGTCGAGGTAAGCACCAGTGCGCAGCTGACGGAGGCACTTGCGGCGAGGACCGCAACGCCACTTTCCACCCCGCAGGCTCAATACGATCCGACACAGGACGATCCTGAGCGCGGTTGAATTACATGCTAATTCCCTTGTCCCCAGCGCAACCGTCGACATTTCTCGCAAATGTCGGGCATCCGCCACTTTTGTCAGGTTTGTCGTGATTGGAACGTTTTGTTCGCCGGTCTCTCCGTCAAATACACATCAACCTGCCCTCAACCCGCCCATTGATAAAAGAAAATCATCTTCTTGGCGCGTCGGAGCAGTTGGCATGGTGTTTGCTGATCCCTGGTTACAAGCGGCAGAAAGCAGTCTGCATGATGCCGGTTCATGAAACGAACGGAACGGAGGCCACCTGACCGTTCGTCATCGGATCCGCGTTCTACCAAGCGGCCATGCATCCGCCGGCGGAAGGGTCAATCCCGATGTCACAGCTTGCAACCAACTCAAAGAGAAGGAAAATGCAATGACCAAGATTTCCGAAAGATCCTTTGAAACGATCGAAAACCCGGGGTCATCGTCGCTCAAGGTGCCAGATCAGTTCGGCGCATCTGTTGAAAAGGGGAACAAGAAGGTGACAGAGGCTTTTTTGAAACTTGCGTCCGGCGCTGAAGCGACACAGAAAATGCTGCCTCCGATCCTCGAAACGACAAGTCTATTCGGCAACGAATTGTGGTGGAAGACGATCGCTGCACTGCAGGCCGACGCCGAGGCCAGCTTCTCACATTTGCAAGCTTTGCTGGGCGCGAATTCGCCGTCGCAGATCCTCGAACAGCAGTCGACCTTTTTCCGCAAGCGCGTTGAGACAAGTTTGCAGCACGCCAAGGAAGTCCGGGTGCTCTCAAGCAGGGCGGTGGAGGAAATCTCAAAGCCGGTCAAGGATGCTTTTGACAAGGTGCTGACGGACCTCAAGGCGACGTAAAACTGAGGAGACCCTAGAAATACCGCGCGGTGATCTGCCCGGTGAAGAAACACCTGAAGTTCGCACTCGCTTCGATGACCGCCCGGTAACCCCGATCTTTCCCATTCATCTTCTGTGCACGGCTGATGCGCGGGACCATGTCTATGGCGCTTATATTCGCGCCCGAATGCAGAGCCCGCTTGAGCAACTCATTGTTGGCTGCGGGATAGAAGAAAGCGATTAGCGTCTTTTCAGGCGACAGCAGGGCGACCTCATTGATCGAGGCGCACCTTGACGATCACGTCGGCGGCCGCGGCGAGGGCCTGTGGAATTGGAAAACGACCACGACTTCCGCGTTTCGGTAGGCTTCGCTCGAGATTCCCGCCGTTAGGCCGGCACCAGTTCCACTGGCGATCAACAAACTATCGCCGGGGGCCAGCGCATGGAGCGAGCCGAAACCGTGGGATGGCTCGACCGGCGACAGCACGCGGACACCAATTTGTTTCACCCGTTTTGCGTATCAGTCATTCTTGCTCATTTCCTTGTGGCACGTCTCTTCGAACAGCCGGGACCGCGGCTCGACCCATGTCAGAACGAGATGTTAGGCGGGTTCGAAAGTGCTGACTTTCACAGCGGACAAAGATCCGGCTGATTCTGGCCTGAGACGTCATCATTGATTTGGGACAAGGAAGCCGGCGCGGCCGGAGATCATAAAGCATCCTGTTTTGAAAAGGGATGCGAAAATGTCTGATGATCTGATCGCCAAATACGGCGATGCGCGGGTTCCGCGTTATACGAGTTACCCGACGGCGGCGGCTTTTTCTGCAGCCGTGGGGCCGGATGAATATGCCGGCAATCTCGCCCATATCGCCGCGGCTGGCCCGGTTTCGGTTTATCTCCACGTCCCGTTCTGCCGTTCGATATGCTGGTACTGCGGCTGCCACACGACCATCACCCGGCAAGACGCTCCGGTCGCCGACTATCTCGACGTGATGAAGGAAGAGATCGAGCTCGTCTCTTTTGCGGCCGGAAACGACGTGCCCGTCAAGTACGTGCATTTCGGCGGCGGCACGCCGTCGGTCATGAAGCCGCAGGAATTTTCGGCTCTAATGGCAAAGCTCAGGAGTGCCTTCACGTTTGAAGCGAAAGCCGGCGTCGCAGTCGAGATCGACCCTCGCACATTGGTCGCCCCCATGATCGATGCGCTCGCCGAAAACGGCGTCGACCGCGCAAGCCTCGGCGTCCAGAGCTTCGATCCGATCGTGCAGGCCGGTATCAAGCGGCTGCAATCCTTTGAGCAGACGGAAAGGGCGGTCGCCGGGTTGCGCTCAGCAGGCGTCAGCAGCATCAACTTCGACCTAATTTATGGCCTTCCGAAACAGACTGTCCAATCTTGCATCGAGACGGTCCGGCTGGCTGCAGAACTGCGTCCCGAACGTTTCGCCGTTTTCGGTTACGCTCACATACCCGCTTTTAAGAAACATCAGCGCCTGATCGACGAAGCATCGCTGCCGGACGCAAAACAGCGGAACGAGCAGGCGGAAGTGATCGCCGAGGAGCTCCAGAAGGCCGGATATCTGCGCATTGGGCTCGATCATTTTGCACTGCCGAACGATCAGTTGGCGCTCGCCGCGCGCAACAGAACGCTGAGGAGAAACTTCCAGGGCTATACCACGGATGATTGCGATAGCCTGATCGGCCTCGGCGCATCTGCGATCGGGCGGCTGCCGGCCGGCTATATGCAGAACCACGTGCCTCTCGGCCTCTATGCCGAGCGAATTGCCTTCGGGGTGCTGCCGACCGCCAAGGGATATCTTCTCAGCGAGGAGGACAAGCTTCGGGCGAGGGTCATCGAGAGGCTGATGTGCGATTTCGAAGCCGATCTCGGCCAGTTGAGCAGCGGATCGGGTTTCGACACCGGCTTCCTTGTCGAGCGCAACGACCGTCTCGGCGAGCTCATGGCCGACGGCGTCGTGACGATCAGCGGTGAGCGGATTGTCGTATGCGAGGAGGCGCGCTTCATGGTCCGTGCAGTCGCGGCGGCATTCGACGCCTATTTTAGCTCGCACGGGCACACGCACAGCAAGGCAGCCTAGTACTTGTCGCCGGAAGTGTGCATCGGTTCCGGCGACACGAAACGCATCAAAGGCCGCGCGAGAAGACATCGAGTTCCCGTTTCTCGATCGAGGACCCTGCAGTTATCTTCCCAGGAGTCCCGTCGACAACGGCACGTCGAGGAGGATCGACGTCGCAAGTTCGTGTGAAGCAGGGCGGGCGCACTCACAAATACGGTCATCGGGCCGCCCTGTCACAAGTAGATGGGCGCCCGTATCACCGCCTGGACGTCGAGGTCGTTATCGTCGAGCTTTTCGGCTCATTCAAATACAGCTCGATCTCGGCAGGCCCTGGCCCAGGGTATCGTTGGCGACTGACGTCGAACCTTTAAGGTGGCGTGGGCAAGCGCCGGTCCGCAGAGTTGTGCCCATCGCGATTATGGCGGCCGCGCAGGCGCCTGAAGGAGCCTTTTCGCGAGGTGAGCTACCGAGCGCCACATGATCGACGGCTCTCGCCCTCTCACGAACGCGGTTGTTCGAGCACGTCGAAGGACGAGGCAGGGGTCTCCTAGTTGTAGGACTTGCCTGCCGCGGGGATTTCGATCAAACGTTCGACGGCGCCTTCCGTGCAATTCTTGGGTAACCAGAACGAGACCCCGGGTTTTGGCTGGCATCTCCTTCGCGACTGCCGCGCAAAAAAACGACCTCGTTATATTCGTCGTCAGCGAGATTGCCGCCGGGCTAGTGATCTTGCCCACGCGTTCCTTCACAGGTCTGCCGTGCAGATCATAGCTCTTTTCACAGGCCACATTCACTTTCTCGACGGTCCCACCAGGTTTCGGCATCGGCTTTGCCGACAACCGTGTCCGACCACTGCCTTGGACGTCTTGCCTGACAGCGCCTGGCTCTGCTCGATGCTCACTGAGCATCAGCTGCTCCTGGCGAGGCAAACAGCTGCCACGAAAGCCATCGTCATGGGCTGCGCGGTCATCCGCACCTGCTGTGTCTCACTGGGTGATGTTTGTGAGGTCGGCATCGAGCCGCTTGCGCACCATGTTCGGCACCTTTGCAGTCTTGATCGCTTCGAGATTGGGCGGACTGTCACCCACCTGGATCAGGGCAACCATGCCCATGCCGGAATGTGGGGTGCATTTCAGGACATAGACGCCTGGAACATCGAATTTCGCGCGATATAGCTCATTCGGCTTTGACTTGAAGTCGGCAACGCCATCCGGAATGAGGCCTTTGAAGGTTTCGACGTTGTGGCCCTTGTCGGTGGGGATGAAGGTGACGGTGTCGCCGGGGGCGATCTTCAGGAAGCCAGGCTCGAACACCATCGCGCCTTCCGTGCCTTTGTTGAGCATCCGAACCTGGTGGTCGGCCGCCATCAACGGCGCTGCCGAAACAATCAAGGCTGCCGCTGCAGCGATCAGACCGAATTTTAACCGCATTTGCAAGCTCCTTTTCTGCGAGACCCAATCAGCCTCATGAATGTGTCTTAGCAGATGCCGGAATTGGGCTCTTTGACGCCCGTCAAATTCGGGGAAAAAAGGCAGAAGGTCCCAATTTTTGCCTGCTTGCCCAGCGCCCTTGCGAGGGACATGGCAGCCTGCAAGCGATGTAGGAATCACCGAAGGACAAGCACGCTCGGCGAACGTCGGCGCTGCTGAACAGCTTAGGATTGCCGTGACTGAGCTCATATCGCGTCGAGAAGTTCGCGGAGGGCATGAATGTCGATCCCGCGGCTTGTCGCGTGTGTTGAGGTTTACCCTCTGACAGAAATCCTCGGGAAAATCATCAGTGTCGCCCGATAACCGTACCAGCGGGCAAGATTGACGTTCCGCAGGTCGTGCCTGCCCTCGGGAATAACGATGTTGCGCGACGCAAGTTTCGTAACGGTGTGGGCCAGGGTCTCAATGGTCAGGCCGAGATGATCCGCAATGTCTTGACGATTCATGGAAACGCGCAACGGACCTTGGCGGACGCGGGTTGCGCCGGAATGCAAGCTTCACGATGAAGCTGCAGGGGCGCTCCTCGGCGTTCTTCTTCGGCAACAGCACCATCTGTTCATGCGAAGCGGCCGCCTCCTGCCAGAGCAACGAGAGCTAGGTCGAGCGAGCGCATTAGACCGAGCGACTTCCCCGTGGAAACTCATGTGCGATATCCGGCGGATCTTGCATTTCGTGACGGCCTCAGCCGTAAATAGGAAATCGTTTTGCAGCGACGCGCCGTTGAGATCGCCGGCGAATTGAAGAGCGATTATCACCCGACGATCTTTCGCCGATGATACGAAGCAGGCGCACGACACCTTCTTCCACCTGGACAAGATGGTTGCTTATCACCCTCCCACCAAATCGCCTTACCGGCTGCGACGGCCTCGGCCGCCGAGCCTACGAACAGCGAAGAGAGGGATTGGCCGGCATGTATGGCTTCGCGCCCCTTCGCGCCATTGTCGAACGCGTGGTTGTTCTGCACAGCATCTTCATCGCCCCTTGTGGCAGTGGGTGCGGTAGAAAGCAGCTGCGTCACACGGGAGTAAGCGGGCGGTGCCAAAGGGGGAAGTTTGCAACAGAGTGTAACAACGTCGGTTCGTCCACCGCTTCCAGTCCGCTTGTTGATGTAGATCAAGGAGCCGTTCCCGTCTTCGTGACAGTCCTGCCTCGAAATCCGAGAAAGCCGGCCGCGAGGCGGTCGTCTGCGCACTGGAGACGACATCATGAATTACACGACAGAAACGATGGTGATCGCGGTCGCAGCGTTTCTGGCGCTGCTCGCGGCCGCATTCGCGCACGATCATCTGTTTGCAGTCCATATGGGTATACTTTGCCTCTGCCTGGTTGCGGGAACGCTGCTGCTTGTCAGAAACGCAGAGTTTTCGCCGACGGGCCAACAGCGCAAAACAGAGCTTACGGGCTATTGCGACGAGGTAATCCGCTACGGCCTGATCGCTACGGTGTTCTGGGGCGTCGTCGGCTTCCTCGTCGGCGTGATCATCGCGCTGCAGCTCGCCTTTCCCGACCTCAACATCGCGCCCTATTGGAATTTCGGAAGATTGCGGCCGGTTCACACATCGGCGGTGATCTTCGCCTTCGGCGGCAACGCGCTGATCATGACATCCTTCTATGTGGTGCAACGCACCTGTCGCGCGCGTCTCTTCGGAGGAACACTCGCCTGGTTCGTCTTCTGGGGCTACCAGCTGTTCATCGTGATGGCTGCGACCGGCTACGTGATCGGCATCAATCAGTCGCGCGAATATGCCGAGCCCGAATGGTACGTCGACCTGTGGCTTACCATCGTCTGGGTCGCCTATCTGGCCGTCTATCTCGGAACGATCCTGAAGCGCAAAGAGCCGCATATCTACGTGGCAAACTGGTTCTATCTCAGCTTCATAGTCACCATTGCGATGCTGCATGTGGTCAACAACCTCGCTGTTCCGGCGTCGTTCCTCGGCTCCAAGAGCTATTCTCTCTTCTCCGGCGTCCAGGATGCACTCACCCAATGGTGGTACGGCCACAACGCCGTCGGCTTCTTCCTCACCGCCGGCTTCCTGGGGATGATGTACTATTTTGTGCCGAAGCAGGCCAACCGGCCGGTTTATTCCTACCGGCTGTCGATCATCCACTTCTGGGCCCTGATCTTCATGTATATCTGGGCCGGCCCGCATCATCTGCATTACACGGCGCTGCCTGACTGGGCGCAGACGCTCGGAATGGTCTTCTCCGTCATGCTCTGGATGCCCTCCTGGGGCGGCATGATCAACGGTTTGATGACCCTTTCGGGCGCCTGGGACAAAATTCGCACCGACCCGATCATCCGGATGATGATCGTCGCCATCGCATTTTATGGGATGTCGACCTTCGAAGGCCCGATGATGTCGATAAAGGCGGTCAATTCGCTCAGCCACTATACCGAATGGACGATCGGTCACGTGCATTCCGGAGCACTTGGCTGGGTGGGTATGATCACCTTCGGGGCGATATACTACCTGACGCCGAAACTGTGGGGGCGCGAGCGCCTCTACAGCCTGCGGATGGTCAACTGGCACTTCTGGCTCGCGACGCTCGGGATCGTGATCTACGCCGCGGTGCTCTGGGTCGCGGGCATCCAGCAGGGGCTGATGTGGCGAGAATACAATTCCCAGGGCTTCCTCGTCTATTCCTTCGCTGAAACGGTCGCGGCGATGATCCCCTATTACGTGCTGCGTGCCGTCGGCGGAGCACTCTACCTAGCGGGTGGCCTCGTCATGGCCTGGAACGTGTTCATGACGATCCGCGGCCACCTGCGCGACGAAGCGCCAATCCCGACCAGTTTGGTGCCCCAGGCACAGCCTGCCGAGTGAGGTGAGACATGGCATCGTTACTTGATAAACATAAGACCCTCGAGAAGAACGCGACGCTTCTTCTGGTCGGCTCGCTGCTGGTCGTCAGCATTGGCGGCATCGTTGAAATCGCACCGCTGTTCTACCTGCAGAACACGATCGAAAAAGTGGAAGGCATGCGGCCCTACACGCCGCTAGAGCTCGCCGGACGGAACATCTACATCCGTGAAGGCTGCTATCTCTGCCACAGCCAGATGATCCGGCCGTTCCGTGATGAGGTCGAACGTTACGGCCATTATTCGCTCGCCGCGGAATCGATGTACGACCACCCGTTCCAATGGGGATCCAAGCGGACAGGGCCCGATCTGGCCCGCGTCGGGGGGCGTTACTCGAACGAATGGCACGTCCAGCATCTCGCAAATCCGCGGGCCGTGGTGCCGGAATCAATCATGCCGAGCTACGCCTTCCTCGAAGAGAAGGAGGTGACGGTCAGGAGTATCGGAGAGGACCTCAAGGCCAATGAGGACGTGGGCGTGCCTTACAGCGACGACATGCTGGCGAATGCCGAGGCCGACATGAGAGCCCAGGCCGATCCGAACGCGGACACGGCGGCTCTACTCAAGCGCTACCCAAATGCGAATGTCGGCGATCTCGACGGCGATCCAACCCGGCTGACCGAGATGGACGCGCTGGTGTCCTACCTGCAGATGCTCGGAACGCTGGTTAATTTCTCGACCTATGACGACGCGACCGGCTACCGGTGAGGTGATCCATGGAAACTTACACTGCAATGAGACACTTCTCCGACAGCTGGGGCCTCCTGGCAATGGCCGCATTCTTCGTCGGCGCGGTCATGCTCACCCTTCGCCCAGGTAGCAAGCAGACGGCCAAAGATGCCGCCGATATTCCCTTGAAGGACGATTGAGATGTCGCAAAAGCATATCGATGAACTGAGCGGCGTCGAAACGACGGGTCATGAATGGGACGGCATCCAAGAGCTCAACAATCCCATGCCGCGCTGGTGGATCTGGACCTTCTACGTGACGATCCTCTGGGCGATCGGCTACGCCATCGCTTACCCGGCCATCCCGATGATCACTTCCGCCACTAACGGCTATCTCGGTTATTCAACGCGCGCCGAGCTGCAGCAGGACCTCAATCTCGCTAAGTCATCGCAGACGGAGTTCCATGACCTGATCGCTGCCAAGACAGTGGAGGAGATCGACGCGGATCCTGCTCTTCGTAAATTCGCGATCGCTGGCGGCGCATCCGCTTTCAAGGTGAACTGCGCGCCCTGCCATGGATCGGGAGCGAGCGGCGGTCCGGGGTTTCCGAATCTCAACGACGACGACTGGCTGTGGGGCGGGGATCTGAATGCCATCCAGGCCACGATCTCTCATGGCATCCGCTTCGACGGCGATACGGATAGCCATTCCTCCGAAATGCCGCCCTTTGCCGGTGTTCTGGAGCCCATCCAGATGAAGCAGGTCGCCGCCTTTGTCTGGGGGCTGACCAATACGCCCTCGGATGTCGGTCTGGCGGCGGCCGGAAAACAGGTTTTCTTCGACAATTGCGCCCCATGTCACGGCGAGGACGCCAAAGGAAAGGTGGAAATGGGTGCGCCGGATCTCGCCGACGCAATCTGGCTGAAGTCGCGGGGTGAAGACGCCATCCTTCGTCAGGTTGCCTCTCCCAAACATGGCGTAATGCCTGCCTGGGCAGCGCGCCTGGGGGACACAACGGTAAACGAGCTTACTATTTTCGTTCATGCGCTCGGCGGCGGCACGTAAGGAGAAGAGACATGACAGCCCACGACCGCAATCCGATCCTCCCTCTCTACGGCGCGCCGCGTGCTGTTATCCGATCGCGTGTCTCAGCCCGCGCCCAACAGATGCCTGCGTCTTCGGAGCAGGACGACCCTGCAAAAATCGGCAATTCGATGGTGAGTTTGATCTGCCTCAAAGACCACAAGCAGACGAGCCGATAGTTTCAGCTCCTGTGGAGGACGTCCCAGCGGTTTCTCCGCCGCTGTCCTCCGGCCACGCCCTTACTCTGGGGCGTGGCCTTTTCGCTTCTGCACGGTCGTTCTTGATCTGCATCAAGGAACGGATCCGCCACGGCTGGGAAAAGAGTGGTGAAAATCGGACAGGTCCTATGAATCTCTATACCCGCCCTAATCTAAATGACATTGACCACGTTCGCGTCGAACCCGTCAACGCCCGGCGCAACCGCCAGCCTCTCTATGCGCCGCGCAAGAAGATCTTTCCGAAACGAGCCGAAGGGCCCTTTCGCCGGTTCAAATGGGTCTTGATGCTGCTCACGCTTGGCACCTATTACCTCGCGCCGTGGATTCGCTGGGACCGCGGTCCCTATGCGCCCAATCAGGCAATCCTCGTCGACCTCGCCTCGCGGCGCTTCTTCTTTTTCTTCATCGAGATCTGGCCGCAGGAATTCTACTATGTGGCGGGCCTGCTCGTCATGGCGGGCTTCGGCCTCTTTCTCCTCACCGCCGCTGTCGGCCGCGCCTGGTGTGGCTATGCCTGTCCGCAGACCGTCTGGGTCGATCTCTTTCTCGTCGTCGAACGCGCTGTCGAAGGCGACCGAAACGCTCGGATGAAGCTCGATGCCGACCCCTTCACTTTCGACAAGCTCAGGAAGCGGGTGATCAAGCACGCGATCTGGCTGCTGATCGCCATCGCCACGGGCGGAGCATGGATCTTCTATTTTGCCGACGCGCCGAGCCTGGCGGCTTCACTGTTTGACGGCAGCGCTCCTGCCGCTGCGTATGCCACGATCGCCACCCTGACCGCGACGACCTATGTGCTTGGCGGCCTCATGCGCGAACAGACATGCACCTATATGTGTCCGTGGCCGCGCATTCAGGGCGCGATGCTGGATGAGAATTCGCTTGTTGTCACCTACAACGACTGGCGGGGCGAGCAGCGGTCGCGCCATGGCAAGAAGGCTCAGGGTCTGCCGGTGGGCGATTGCGTGGACTGCAATGCCTGCGTCGCCGTCTGCCCGATGGGGATCGACATCCGCGACGGCCAGCAGATGGAATGCATCACATGCGCCCTCTGCATCGACGCCTGTGGCGGCGTCATGGACAAGCTCGGGAAGCCACACGGCCTGATCGCCTATGCGACGCTCAAGGAATATTCGAGCAACATGTCGCTTGCTACTGACGGAGGACGGACAGCCATCCAGCCCTCCAATGTCCGAAACGACGACGGAAGCTTCATGCCAGCTGTCCGGAATTTCGACTGGCGCATCATCTTCCGCCGAAGAATTGTCTTCTACGGTGTCGTCTGGGCATCGATCGGCGTCGCCATGGTCGTCCATCTCGCCTTACGCGATCGGCTCAGGCTCAACGTTATCCACGACCGGAACCCTCAATATGTTCTGGAAAGCGACGGCTCCATCCGAAACGGCTACACGCTGCATGTCCTCAACATGGTGCCGAAGCCGCGGGACGTGACCATCACCCTCGTCGGGCTGGAGGGGGGCACAATGCGCATTCCCGAGTTCGGCGGGCAGGATGCCCGCAGCTTCACCGCTCACGTCGAACCCGACGCGGCCACGACGCTCAAGGTCTTCGTCACGCGCGCCCCAGACGGGGCAGAGATCAACGAATTCCTCTTCGTCATCGAAGATATAGGTCAAGACGCAGGTCAAGCCGACCGGGCGAGCTATCGCGCGGCGTTCAACGCGCCGGGAGACGTGAAATGAAGACTTCTACTCAGGGCTTTACCGGCTTGCACGTGCTGCTTGCCACCTCGGCATTCTTCGCCGTAGTGATCGCCGTAAACGCCACCATGGCCTTCTATGCTGCGTCCAGCTGGAGTGGCATCGTCGTGGAAAACACCTATGTGGCCAGCCAGGAATTCAACACCAGGGCGGCAGCGATGAAGGCAATGGCCGCCTCCGGCGTCGAGGGCGCGCTCGTCGTTAAGGGCAGCCAAATCCGTTACGACATCCACGACCAGGCCGGCACGCCTGCGATCATCGATGATGTCACGCTGAACTTCAAACGGCCCGTCGGCGATCATGAGGATTTCCGCGTGACGCTCCGGAAGACGGGCGAAGGGCGGTTCGAAGCCGATCACCAGGTTGTCGCCGGCGACTGGATCGTCGAGGCCATATCGAGAATGAACGGGGCGGTCGTCATGCATGAGGCCAAACGCTTCGACACCGCGGAGTTCCGCCAATGACCTGCTGCTCGATGGATGCGGAAAGCGTTCTCGGCCTCAGCGCGACATCCGCCAGCGCCGAGGAGGTATGCCTTGCAAGCCACCCGCTCGGGGCTGGGTTACGCCAGGTCGACCTCAGCGTGCCCGACGTCCACTGTGGCGACTGCATATTGACCCTCGAAAAAGCGCTGTCGGCGCTTGCGTTCGTCAGGAAAGCCCGGGTCAATCTCACCGCCAGGCGTGTCACCTGCGTCTATCAGGAAGAGATCGAGGCGAAGGCGACCGATCCCTCCGAAATCCTCGCCGCGATCACCTTGGCCGGATACCGCGCCCATCTCATCACGTCGACAGCACCCGAAACCGACAGGATCCGGAACCAGCTACTGCTGGCGATTGGAGTTTCCGGCTTTGCGGCCGCCAACATCATGATGCTCTCGGTGTCGGTATGGTCGGGCGCCGATGCGGCCACGCGCGACATGTTTCACTGGATCTCGGCGATGATCGCGGCGCCGGCGCTGGTTTATGGTGGACGCTTCTTCTTCAAATCGGCCTGGAGCGGGCTCAAGCGTAGGCGCACCAACATGGATGTTCCGATCTCGCTTGCAGTGACGCTGTCCTATGCGGTCTCCCTATGGGAAACCATGCACCATGGCGAACATGCCTGGTTCGACGCGTCGGTGTCTCTGCTGTTCTTCCTGCTGATCGGCAGAACCCTCGATCATGTGATGCGGGAAAAAGCCCGCGCCGCGATCAACGGGCTTGCCAGACTGGCGCCGCGCGGGGCGCAGCTGATGATGCCGGACGGGTCGCGGCACTACATCCCGGTCGAAGAGATCGCCGTCGGGGATAACATCGCGATTGCCGCCGGCCAACGCATTCCCGTCGATGGCATGATCGTCAGCGGCGAGAGCGATGTTGACCTCTCCATCGTCACCGGTGAAAGCAGCACGGTCGCCGTCGCCGCAGGCAGCGCGCTGAATTCGGGTGCGATGAACCTGACCGGTTCGCTCGTCCTGCGGGCGACCAAAGTGGCAAGGGATTCGCTTCTTTCCGAGATCATCGGCCTGATGGAAGCGGCCGAGGGCGGCAGGGCTCGTTATCGCCGGGTCGCCGATCGCGCCGCAGCACTTTATTCTCCCGCCGTGCACCTGTTGGCGCTGGCCTCCTTTCTCGCCTGGGGCTTGCTTGGGGGCGATTGGAAACAGGCCATGCTGGTCGCGGTCGCGGTGCTGATCATCACATGCCCCTGCGCATTGGGCCTTGCTGTACCGGTGGTCCAGGTGGTCGCCGCCGGCGAACTTTTCCGCAGGGGCATCGTGGTGAAGGACGGTTCGGCGCTCGAAAGACTGGCCGACGCGGACATCGTGGCCTTCGACAAGACCGGCACCCTGACGATGGGCCGGCCCCGCCTCGTCCGAATCGACTCGATCGCGGGCAATAGAGCCATCGTTTGCGCAATGGCGGCGCATTCACGGCATCCGCTTTCCCAGGGTCTGGTGCGGGACATAGACATCTCTTACCCCTTCGCCTTCGACAGGGTCACGGAAATCGCCGGCGGGGGGCTGGAAGCCTGGCAAGGAGCGGACTTCTATCGGCTCGGCAACCGGGCCTTTGCCTGCGGAACCGGGCTCACGCCCGCGGGCGATACTCCGTTTTCGGAGGTGGTCCTGTCGAAAAACGGCGTCGATCTCGCCCGTTTCCTGTTTGACGACACGCTTCGTCCGGGCGCCGCGGAGACTTTCCGCCAGCTCGCTGCAGCCGGTATCGAAACGTTGATAGTATCCGGCGACAGGCAGGCCGTCGTCGACAACACAGCGCGGGCTCTCGGTATCGGC
The DNA here is from genome assembly GCF_023006465.1 of Rhizobium sp. PRIMUS64. Classification (NCBI taxonomy): domain Bacteria; kingdom Pseudomonadati; phylum Pseudomonadota; class Alphaproteobacteria; order Hyphomicrobiales; family Rhizobiaceae; genus Rhizobium; species Rhizobium sp. PRIMUS64. Next base: position 14,310 of record NZ_JALBGX010000143.1, read on the forward strand.
AAAGCTCTGGGCGACCTGGGGCCGAAACAGAAGGTCGAGGAACTCCAGAGGCTGGGCGCCGAGGGCTATCGCGTGCTCATGGTCGGCGACGGGATCAACGACGCACCGGCGCTGGCCGCCGCGCAGGTCTCGATGGCGCCTGCAACCGCATCCGACGTCGGCAGGCAAGCCGCCGACCTTATCTTCTTCAACGATCGTCTCGATGCCGTTCCTGAGGCAATCGCCGTTGCACGAAGATCCGCCAGCCTCATTCGCCAGAACTTTGCTCTCGCCATCGGTTACAACGTGCTTGCGGTACCGATCGCAATCGCCGGCCTGGCAACGCCGCTGATAGCGGCGGTGGCCATGTCGACTTCGTCGATCATCGTCGTGACGAATGCGCTGCGATTAAATGCCTTCGGCCTACGGAGCGAGCCGCTTGCCGGCGGACGTGCGGAAGTTGAAACCGCATGAACATGCTGATCTATCTGATGCCGATCGCACTGCTGATGGGGGGAATGGGTCTCCTGGCGTTCCTCTGGTCGCTGACGAGCCGCCAGTACGAGGACCTTGAAGGAGCAGCTTGGCGAATCCTCGTCGAGGACGAAACCGATTGCAAAAGACCTTGAACCGCTCACGGCCGAAACGAAAGGAAGATCGATGCTATCGAGACATCCCATACTTTTGCGATCTGACCTGTTTCACGGCCTGGACAAAGCAAGGATAGAAGAACTGGCCGACACGGCTCAGTTCCAGATCTTCGCACCGGACGAGCGGATCATCGCCGAGGGCCAGCAGGCGTCGTTCGTCTATTGCGTGATGCGCGGCTTCGTGCGACTTTCGAAGTCGGAATCCGCGGGGCGCCAGGCAGATATCTGCATCTGCGAACCGGGTGAGACGTTCGGTGAATATCTCCTGTCGGCAGGCGGCTCCTACACCTACAGCGCATGGTCCGCCGACGGCGCAGAGGTCGCGTTGTTCGACCTTGTGGAGTTGCGGGCGCTTGCCGACCGGGACCCCGTCATGCGTCGCAACGTCATGCGCATCATGGCCCGGCATCTGCTCGGTGCCATGGATTGCATAGCGGGAGACCGGCTGCACACGGCTGCACAGCGTGTTGCGAATTACCTCGTCAGCCGCTGCCCGGCCTCAGCATCGCAGGCCACCTTTCGCCTGCCTTACCGGAAAAGAATTCTGGCCGGCAAACTCGGGGTTGCGCCCGAAGCCCTTTCGCGGGCTTTCGCTGCCCTCGGTCCTGCAGGGGTCGAAGTCAGAGGCAGGGTCGTCGTGGTTGACAGCGTCGATCTGCTGCGGAAGGCGTGCTGACCTCGGGGCAGGGCGATAACCGCGCCGGAATTCGACAACCGTCAATATGGCGATCGCTTGCTCCGTTATGGCCAGGCGCAAAAAAGCACCAGGACGGATTGTTTTTGTGATCTCGACTGTCTTCATCGCTTGCTTCAGGCCTTGTCCGCATCAACGGTGGCGCTGACGACACATGCGGATACCGTCGGACTGGCGGGCTTAATAGGGAAGTGCAGACGAACGGGCGCAACGAGCACCAACATGCGACGGAGAGCGTCCGGCGCTATTCTTCGAGGGGCCGTCGCGAGATAACCCATGCTGATGGTGCTTGCGAAGAGGTAGATGAACAGGCCCTTCGCGAGATAATTCTCAAGCGTGCCTGCCGCGGCAAATCCATTTTGCCAAACGAAGAAGCCCACGGCGGATCCAATTGCGAACCCCGTCGCCAAACGCGTGAGTATGAACCTGATCATGCGAGGCATGGCACCACCTCAGACTTAGTCATTACAAATGGCCGGGCAACGGAAATGCTGGCTGGCCAATTGAGTTTTGTCAACGACTGGCGCAAGCCGTCATGCAAGCAGCGGCGGGAGCCGGAGACTACAACAGTGCATCTTCTGTCTTTCGCAGCCGGCGTTATCACGCCTGCGAATGCGTCGAGGCTGAGTGAGTTGCGAGTTGCAAGGACGATGCGCGCTAAGGACCTAGATGTGGAGCCTCAACAGGTTGTCCTCGGTCAGGCCGAGTCTGCTGATTGGTGTATTATATTTTAGGCTGCCATGGGGTCGATGCCAATTGTAGCGATGGAGCCATTTTGGCA
>NZ_JALBGX010000144.1:0-16331 GCF_023006465.1 Rhizobium sp. PRIMUS64
CGGCCGATGCCCTGCGCGGCGCCGGTGACGACCAGCACCTTGCCGTCAAACCGACCGGCGAAGCGCGGCGCGCTCATGCAGCCTCCTTCGCCGCTGCATTGGGCGTGAACTTTTCGTATTGGAAGCTGTTGGGCTTCACGCCGTTGTCGTCGAAATGCTTGCGCACCGCATCGACCATTGGCGGGGGGCCGCAGAGATAGACGTCGACATCGCCGCCATGAAGCAGCTCGGCCGGCATATGTTGCGTAACCCATCCCTTACGCGGATGGCTCGAGGCCTCCTCGGCCACCACCGTGGTGAAGCTGAAGTTGGGCAGGCGCGTGGCATAGGCCGCGAACTCGTCGACGAGAACCAGATCGAGATCGCGCGTCACGCCATAGACCAGATGGATTTTCTGTTCCGATCCAGCGCGGGCAAGAACCTCGAGCATCGAGAGGAACGGTGCAAGGCCGGTGCCTCCGGCTAAAAACAAAAGCGGCCTGCGCACATCCCGCAGATAAAAGCTGCCGAGCGGGCCAGTCAGATTGAGCCTGTCGCCGGCCTGTGCGTCGGCGAGCCAGCTGCTCATCAACCCACCCGGGATCTTCTTGATCAGGAAGCCGATGCGTTGCTCGCCGGGCGCCGTGCCGGCGGCGCCTGTCAAACGTGATAGACGTCAATAACCTGGCGGATGTAGTCGTTCTTCAACACGATCTTCTTGCGCGCGATCAGCAGTGCGTCGTCGTCCTTGCGCAGCGTGGCGAACATGGTGCCGAAGAAGTGGTCGGTTACCTTGTAGCGGTGGTTCAACGTGTGGAAGTTGTAGCGCACGTCGACTTCGTCGCCCCGATGCGCCAGCACTTCGACATTGGTGACATTGTGGCTCGTGCGCGGTTCCGGCGTGGAAGCGCCGGAGCGCTCGGTCTTGATGCGGAATACCCGGTCTTCCAGGCCGTCGCGGTTCGGATAATAGATCAGCGAAATCTGCGACTGCGGGTCTTCGGTAATCCGGTCGTCGTCATCCCAGGCCGGCATCCAGTAGGTCACGTCGGGTGCATAGCAGGTCAGCCATTCGTCCCACTCGCGATCGTCCAGGAGCCGCGCTTCCCGATAGAAGAACGCGCAGATGGCGTCATAGGAAATGCTCATGCGACAACTCCGTTCTTTTCAGCGGACAGCGCCTGGCGCATCACCTTGGCCCAGTATTCGTGCTGGCGGACGAACAGGCCTTCGTCCTCGCTGCGCTCGCCGGACAGCAGCGGCTCGATGCCCATCTGCTTGGCGTTTTCGTCCGGACCATCGATCCACAGCGGCGCGCCCCGCGACAGGTCGTTCCAGAGCGCCGCGGTGCCGGCATAGCCGGCCTGGCAGGCGCGGAATTCCTCCAGGTCGTCAGCAGTGCCCATGCCGGACACGTTGAAGAAATCCTCATATTGGCGGATACGGAGCTGGCGATCAGCCTCGCTTTCGCCCTTCGGCGCAAAGCAGAAGATGTTGATTTCGGTCTTGTCGACACTGATCGGGCGGGTCACGCGGATCTGCGTGCTGAACTGGTCCATCAGGAATACATTCGGGTAAAGGCAGAGGTTGCGGGTCTGGTTGACGATGAAATTCGCCTTCTCGGCACCGACGCGCGCCGCGATCTCGTCTCGCTGGTCGTAGACCGGACGCACCTCGGGGTTCATGGTGTTGGTCCACAGCAGGATGTGACCGTTCTCGAAACCATAGACACCCGCGACGGAACGGCTCCAACTGTTGGCGTCGACCGCCTTCGTGCCCTCTTCCTTGCGCCGCCCCATCGTCGCGGCATAGTTCCAGTGGACGGAGCTGACGTGATAACCGTCGCAGCCGTTTTCCATCTGCAGCTTCCAGTTTCCGTCGTAGATGTAGGACGAATTGCCCCGCAGCACTTCAAGCCCGTTCGGCGCCTGGTCGACGATCTGGTCGATGATAACCTTCGTCTCGCCGAGATAGTCCTCGAGCGTCGCGACCGCATCATTCAGGCTGCCGAACAGAAAGCCTCGATAGTTCTCGAACCGGGGAACGCGCTTGAGGTCGTGCGAACCGTTCTGCGCGAACTGAGGCGGATACTGGGTGGTCTTCTCGTCCTTGACCTTGAGCAGCTTGCCGGCGTTGGAAAAGGTCCAGCCGTGGAAGGGGCAGGTGAAGCTGCCCTTGTTGCCGTGCTTGCGGCGGCACAGCATCGCGCCGCGGTGGGCACAGGCGTTGATGACCGCGTGCAGTTCGCCGTTCTTGTCGCGGGTGACGACGACCGGCTGCCGGCCGATATAGGTCGTGTAATAATCGTTGTTCTCTGGGATTTGACTCTCATGGGCCAGATAAACCCAGTTGCCTTCGAAGATATGCTTTATCTCCAGCTCGAAGAGGTCTTCGTCGGTGAAGATGTCCCGGCGGCAACGGAATAGACCGGCTTCCTTGTCGTCCTGCACGGCAGTGGCGAGCAGATGATCGAGTTCTCTTGCTTTGTCGATGATCGCAGACATGGCTTCTCTCCCGCAAAGTGCGCGGTAACCGGCGCAACCCTTGCAACAGTGTCGATGGTGACGATGATATGCGGGCTGGCGGCCATTCAGCCGCCGCCCTTGCCGTTTACGCGGCGGCGCGTTTGCGCTGTTCGTTGATCTGGTTGTCGATGCCATCGACCAGAGCGGTCAGATGGATGTCGAACGTGATCTCGGCGAACGGGCCGCTCAGACCATTGGCCTTGATGCTGGCCTCGTCGCTGCGCTCGATCACGGCCGGAACCAGGCCGTCTCGCGTCGCATAGGCAAAATCATCATTGACCAGCGGATCGCCTTCGATGTTGATCTGGGTCGTCAGCTTGCGATGGCCGTCGGCGCTGATGAAGAGGTGGATATGCGCCGGGCGCTGGCCATGGCGGCCGAGGGCGGAAAGCAACTGTTCCGTCGGGCTGCCCGGTGGCACGCCATATCCGTGCGGCACGATGCTCTGGAATTTGTAACAGCCCTTTTCGTCAGTCACGATCGTGCGGCGCATGTTGAACGGCGCCTGCTTGCCGGTCGGGTCGAAGTGTGAATAGAACCCGCGGGTGTCACAATGCCAGACTTCGACAGTCGCACCCGGCTGCGGCTTGCCGTCAGAACCATAGACGGTGCCGTGCATGATCAGTGTGTGACCATTGGCGTCGGTGCCGTCATCGAGACGGGCAAAGCCATGACTGACCGGTGCGCCGGCCACATAGAGCGGCCCCTCGATCGTGCGCGGCGTCGGGTTTTCGATGCCGAGCGCCTCATCGATCGCGTCGAGGCGTTCGTCGAGGAAATGATCGAGACCGAGACCGGGCGAGATCAGGCCGGCCTGGCCGGCGGCGCCGATCTCATTGAGCCAGGCAATGCCGGTCCAGTATTCGTCGGGGGTGATGTCGAGATCATCGATCGCCTTGAACAGGTCGGACATGATCCGATGGACGATCAGTTTGACGCGCGGATTGCCGCCGTCCTTGTCGAGGCCGCTCAGGACGCTCAGAAAATCCTGAATGTCGGGCCTGCCGAAAATCTTCACGCTCATTTTTTCCTCCTCTTGCATTGTTCAGAAAGTCGATGCGGCTCCCGTTCCCGCGCCGAACACGGCGCTAGGTATCGTCCTCGCGGATCGCCGAGGGATGCCGCAGCAGCGGCGTTACTTCGATGTCCATGAACTTGAACAATGGCAGCCCCGACAGGATCTCGTGCAGCTCCGCATTGTCCTTCACGTCGAAGATGCTGTAGTTCGCGTATTCACCGGCAATGCGCCAGATATGCCGCCATTTGCGGCTGCGCTGCAGTTCGTGCGAATAGGCCTTTTCCCGAGCGATGATCTCCGCCGCCTCCGCCGAGGGGAAATCATGGGGAATATTCACATCCATCCTCACATGGAAAAGCATGGTCGCCTCCCTTATCCGGCAATGCTGATCGTCTTGCGCATCCTGCCTCGAACAAAGAACGCCACACGATCCTCGTCCAGTTCGATCCCCAGTCCCGGTCCCTGGGGAATGGTCAGTTCGAAATCGCGGTAATCCAAGGGCGTGGCGAGGATCTCTTCCGTCAGCAGCAGCGGACCAAAGAACTCCGTGCCCCATTGCAGATCCTTCACGCCGGCCATCAACTGCGCGGCAGCGATCGTGCCGATCGGCCCTTCGAGCATGGTGCCGCCATAGACACCGATGCCGGCCGTCTCGGCGATGGCGATGACCTTGGCGGCGGCGAACAGGCCGCCCGCCTGCTCGATCTTGATCGAGAATACGTCGGCTGCGTGCGCCGTCACCGCTTCGAGTGCGCTTTCGGGACCGACAAGCACTTCATCGGCCATCATCGCGATCGGTGACACTCGCGTCAGCCGGGCAAGCGGCGCGACGCCGCACACCGGCTGCTCCACCAATACGCAACCCGCATCGCCGAGTGCCGCAATCGCATTACGCGCCTCGCGCTCCCGCCAGGCCATGTTCACGTCGACACGAACCGAGGCCATGTCCGGCAGCGCCTTGCGTATGGCAGCCACATGGCGGATATCCTCCTTGATCGACTTGACGCCGATCTTCAGTTTGAAGTCCTTGTGGCGACGTCGGTCGAGCAGCGCCTGCGCCTCATCGATGTCCTTTGCGGTATCTCCGGATGCGAGCGTCCAGGCAACCGGCAGTTTCTCACGACGTCGGCCGCCCAGCAGTTCCGACATCGGCACGCCGAGGCGGCGGGCCTGGCAATCCAGCAAAGCGCATTCGACGGCGCATTTGGCAAAGTGATTGCCCTTTACCGCCTTCCGGACGCGATCCATCGTCGCCTGTACGCGCGTCGGATCGCAGCCGAGGAGCAGGGGCGCGATATATTCGTCGATGGTGAGTTTCATGCCTTCCGGGCTCTCCGGTCCGTAGGCTAGTCCGCCAATGGTCGTGCCTTCACCGAGGCCTTCGATCCCATCGGAGCAGCGAACGCGCACGATCGTCATGCTCTGGCGGTTCATGGTGACCATCGAGAGCGTGTGCGGCCGGATGGTCGGCAGATCGAGTATAGTAGCCTCGATGGAAACGATCCGAATTTCCGCACGCACTGCGCTTCCTCCCTTTATTTGCAGGAAGGTTAGCCCTCGTTTAAGGTGAGGTCCAAGACCATATAAGTCGAAATCTATACCTTGGAGGTATAATAGGAATGGAGCTGCGCCAACTCCGCTACTTCGTGGCGGTCGCCACCGAGCGCAATTTCTCGCGCGCGGCGGAAATTCTCCACATCGCGCAGCCACCGCTCAGCCGGCAAATCCAGCAGCTGGAGGAGGAACTGGGCGTCAACCTGATCGACAGGTCCAAGCGGCCGTTGAGCTTGACGGAGGCGGGACGGTTCTTCTTCGACCAGGCTTCGCAGATCATGGCCCGGCTCGAGCACATCCGTGATCAGACCCAGAGAATAGGAAAGGCCCAGCGCGAACGGTTCGTCATCGGCTGCGTCGGCTCCACCCTCTATGGAGGCATGCCGGATCTCGTCAGGCGCATGCGGCAGCGCTGGCCTGATCTCGATATCGAGATCCGGGAAATGATGTCGACGGAACAGGTGACTGCGCTCAAGGAGCGACGCATCGATCTGGGTTTCGGCAGGGTGCGCTTCAATGACAGGGAAGTCGAACGGCTGACGCTCCGAGAGGAGCGGCTTGTCGTCGCCTTCCCGAAGAGCCATGCCAAATCCATCGCCAAGGAGCCCATAGGGCTTTGCGAGCTGGAGGGGGAATCCCTGATCATCTATCCCTCGACGCCCCGGCCAAGCTTTGCGGACGAGACGCTGAACCTGCTCGGCGAGATCAACGTCAATCCCGGACATGTCGAGGAGGTTCGCGAAATCCAGACGGCGCTGGGCATGGTCGCAGCCGGCGCCGGCCTGTGCATCATTCCCGCGGCCTCGCAGCGCCAGCGACCAGACGATGTCTGCTATCGCATGATTGCCGACGAGAGGGCGACCTCACCCATCATCATGAGCTACCGGCGCAACGAAGCCGGCGGCCGGATCGAATTGATAAAGCAGATTATCCGCGAAATGTATGCCGACAATCCCCCCTGGCTCCAGCTCTCCAATGTCCGTCTGGACGCGCTCGAGAGTTAGGCAGGCCTGCGCTTCGGCCTGCTGCCATCCACTCACTTCCGGGTGCAGCACTTCGAGCCCCAGGGAGGCGCGCCCGACTGGCATGCCGGACCGAACGATCTGTAGGCAGAAGGCGGCACGCCGTTATGAGGCGCGTCATTTGCCAGCCAGCGTGCGATATCTTCCATCCTCTCCGGCCTCGCTTCGCAAGGTTAAGTTCGGATTTCGAACCAGCCCGCCGTGGCACGAATGATGTTCCAGAGTTTGACTGGAAGCGTGATTTCCGAAACCGTGAGTGGGCTGAGCGCAATGTCGATTTCATGACTTCTTTGGTTCTGGGCGAGTTCAACCCATTCCGGATTCATCACCAGCCCCTGGCCGACGGCGACGAGCGACAGGCCAAATTCGAGGGCCTTTTCGGCCTCATCGGGTTTTCTGATTTGGCCGGCGGCGACGACGGGTATACGGCCCTCGACGCGCTCGGCAATGAGCTCAGCGATGGAACGGCCGCCGGCATCGTGGATAGGTTTGGCATGAAGCACGCTCGAGAGCGACACGTGCACATAGTCCACACCGGCGACGACGAGGCGATCAATCAGTTCGCAGGTGTCACTGAGCCGAAGGCCGCCTTCATCAGATTCCTCAGGCGAGATCCGGTAGCCCAACAAGAAGGGCCGCTTCGCGTGCGTGTCGATGATCCGCTTTACCTCTTGAGCAACGGCGAGCGGAAAGCGCATGCGGTTCTCCAGCGAACCGCCCCATTGGTCCTCTCGCTGGTTAGATAGCGGTGAGAAGAAATTCTGAATCAGGAACCCGTGCGCCCCATGCAACTCGATGCCGTCGAAGCCTGCCTCGATTGCGCGGCGTGTGGCCTCGCCGAAAGCAGCCACGACAGTCAGGATTTCATCTTGAGTCAGCGGGCGCGCTGTCATGTTGCCATTGTTGAATGCACCCGCAGCAGCCTTGACGGCGCTCGCGCTGACGATCTCGCCCCCTGGAACCAGTTCGGGCACGGCTTTGTTGCCTGCATGGAAGATCTGGAGGATCGCAGGCGCGCCGCCACTCTTGGCCGCCCCTGCCAGGCGGCGCAGGCTCGGTGTGAAGCTATCGTCGCAAGAAGCAAACTCGCCCGTGAAGCCGACGCCATTCGGCATGACGTGGGTGCAACCGGTAATCACCAGGCCGACGTCCTTTGCTCTGCGACGGTAATACGCGACCTCCTCGTCAGAGACCGTTCCGTCCTCATTGCCCGACCATGTCGTCATGGGGGCCATGACAATCCGGTTGCGAAGGGTGATCCCCTTGGCGAAAGCGAACTCGTCGAAAAGTTTCGGTTGTGTCTTGCTCATGATCTCGTCGTCCTCGCGCCGCTCTATGAGCCAATAAATAATGGAGGACAGGCATGCCGATTAGCCGCTATAATCTGCATGAACTTAGAAATGGGGTTTATGAATGAGAAAAGGTGATTTCAGCGAGCTGGCGGCATTCATCACCGTCGTGGAGGAGGGAAGTTTCACGCGCGCGGCCGCAAAGCTTGGCCTCTCTCAGTCCGCACTCAGCTATGCTGTGCGAATGCTGGAGCGACGTCTGGATGTGCGGTTGATTTCACGGACGACCCGCAGCCTTTCGACGACAGAGGCGGGAGAACGGCTGTTTCACAGCCTGCGTCCCGCGTTTGATCACATCGACAGCGAGATTGCCGCGCTCACCGCCCTTCGCGACAAGCCTGCAGGCACGATTCGCATCACCACCTTTCGGCATGCCGCCCGGATGGTGCTCTGGCCCGCATTGCTGAAGCTCGCGCCCGAGTATCCGGACATCGTCGTTGAGATCAATGTCGATGAAGGGCTGACGGACATTGTCGCTGGCCGATTTGACGCGGGCATACGGCTCGGCGAACAGGTCGAGAAGGACATGGTCTCGGTGCGGGTGAGCCCCGAGGTTCGAATGGCGGTTGTCGGATCGCCCTCTTATTTCGCCAACCGTAAGCGCCCGGAAACGCCACGTGACCTGAACAACCACGCTTGCGTCAGTTATCGGCAGAGCAGGGGAGGCGGTCTCTATGCCTGGGAGTTCGAGCGTGACGGCATCGAGCTGGAGGCGCGCGTCAGCGGATCGCTTATTCTCAATGACAATGAGATGCTGGAAAACGCGGCCCTTGACGGACTGGGGCTTGTTTATGTCTTCGAAAGTCAGGTTTCTCACCATGTGGCCGAGGGACGGTTGATTCGTGTTCTGGAAGACTGGTGTCCGCCATTCCCAGGCTATCACCTCTATTATCCAAGCCGGCGGCAACACACCCCGGCCTTCTCCCTCCTGGTCGAGGCACTCCGTTACCGGGGACCGTAACGGCATTTATCAATCCCATTTCTAACCCCATGCAGAAAATGGGGCCTAATCGCTGGTGCTGCGCTGCTTATCTCACCTCACGAGGACGGGCGCAAAATCACTGTGCCGGCGAGGTGATCGAGATCGCCACGGCTCGTCCCTCCTTCGATGAAAAGACGGCTCTGCCGCTAAAGTTCAGGAGACGACCTATGGACAAAAACAAGCCAAATGCGGGTTCCAATGCCAACGAGCATCCGGGTGTTGCTCGCCGCGACTTCTTGATCAACTCGGCGCTCGCCGGGGCAATGTTGACCGTCGCATCGCCGGCCTGGGCCGCTTCGTCGGATCAGCCCCAGGCAACCAAAAGCACTCCCCAGGCAGGACAAGCCCAGATGAAAACCCGGAAGCTCGGAACGTTGGAAGTCTCGGAAATGGGAGCTGGATGCATGAGCATCAGCGCCAATTATGGGCCGGCCGCCTCGACAGCCCAAGGCATCGAGACCATCCGCGCCGCCCACGAAAAAGGCGTTACATTTTTTGATACCGCCGAAGTCTATGGGCCGTATACGAGCGAAGAGCTTGTTGGGGCGGCGTTGGCACCGATACGCGATCAGGTGAAAATCGCCACCAAGTTCGGCTTCGCAATTGACGGCACGGCCGGGCTGAACAGTCGTCCGGAACGGATCAAGCAGGTGGCGGAGGCTTCGCTCAAACGCCTGAAAACCGATCGCATCGATCTCTTCTATCAGCATCGCGTCGACCCCAATGTACCGATCGAAGATGTGGCTGGTGCGATCAGGGAGCTGATCCAGGAAGGCAAGGTTCTGCACTTCGGTCTCTCGGAGCCGAGCGCCGGGACAATTCGCCGGGCACATGCCATCCAGCCTGTGACGGCGGTCCAGACCGAATACTCCGTGATGGAAAGGAGCCCGGAACGCAATGGCGTTCTCGCTGCATGTGAGGAGCTTGGCATCGGCTTTGTCCCGTGGGGTCCCATGGGAATGGGTTATCTCACAGGGAAAATCGACGCGAGCACAAGGTTCGACCCGAAGACCGATCTCCGCTCGACATTCGATCGCTTCAGCCCTGAAAACCTGGCAGCCAATATGCCGTTCGTCGCGTTGTTGAAGCAGCTCGCCGAAAAGAAGGGGGCAACACCCTCTCAGATTGCCCTGGCGTGGCTGCTGGCGCAGAAGTCGTTCATCGTTCCTATCCCAGGCACGCGCAATATCGATCATCTGAATGAGAACCTGGGTGCACTTCGGGTCGAACTGACGCCTGACGACCTCCGCGCGTTCGGGACTGCCCTCGCGGCACTGACCGTGCATGGCGGACGCATGAACGAAATGCAAATGGGTCTGGTTGACCAAACAACCTAAAGCGCGTCGCGATCTTTCCGACCTCCAGGCGCCGCGCGTTTTTCAGACGCGCGACGCTGCAGCACTTTGAATTGCTGCAGCAATTGCCGGATTAAGAAGCCCGCTTTCTAAGCCCATGCAAATACCACCGCCTAATCTGATCGGCTTCGCCGGACTACGGTGTCGTCGATTGTCTGTGTCAAATCCCGCTCCGGCAAACCAAGGGAATCCTCTATGGCTGACGCCAGATCCAAAAAATCCAATGAACCATTCGCCGCAATCCAACGTCTTGTCGTGACCGTGGCCGCTATCGTCTTCAGCGTCTTCGGCCCATTCAGTTCTTCGGCAATGGCGCAGGCAACCGGAAACCGAGCAACCTTCCCAAAGAATTTCGATGAGTATGTCCACTATGCGACCTACGACCGTGGCTCTTCCAGGGAGGAGGCGTTTGCAACGCGCGAAACTTTGGAGATCGCGAAGTCCGGCCGACCGCTGCCGCCCGGCACGCAATTGGTCCTGGGCATCTGGGCTGACTACAAGCTCACCGGCTATTTCGTCATGGAGAAAGGTGTGGACTGGGGTCTCAGCGTCCCGGAGGAGCAGCGCACCGGAGACTGGCATTTTCAGCAGTTCGATACCAACATGCAGGTCAGTCGGACCGCGTTCGCCGAGCGATGCCAATCGTGCCACGGGTCTCAGGCAGATAATGACTTCATGTTCACGACCGACAGAATGCGGGCTTACGTCCCTTGAAGCCGCTGTTTCTCTTGCGGTTGATCCTCGATGTCTTGGCGGCCGGCCTGTTGCTGGCTGCTCTGGCTTACAACTGGCTCGGCAATGCGGCACACGAGATAATCGGCACAGGCATGTTCCTGCTGCTGATCAGCCACAACATTTTCAATCGCCGTTGGTACGGCATGATCACGCAGGGCTGGCGCGAGCCGCGCGGTATCGTCGCCAGGGTGATCAATCTCTCGCTGCTGATCACCATGCTGACCTTGCTGGTAACCAGCATAATCATCTCACAGACCGTCTTTGGCTTCCTGTCTTTGACCGGCACCTTCACCTTGCGCCAGATCCACGCGTCGGCGGCTTATCTGGCGCTGCTCATGGCTTCCATTCACCTGGGTCTGCACTGGTCGATGATCATCGGCGTGGTGAGCAGCAGGTTCGGCATGACGGCCGAGGGCAGACTGCGGACGCTTGTTTTGCGTGTGGTCGCCATCACTGTCGCCGTCTATGGCGTTCAGAGCTTGCTCACTGTCAATGTCGGATCAAAATTGTTCATGCAAATGAGCTTCGACTTCTCGGATTTCCAGACTGCGACGCCGGCCTTTTTCCTGCATCACATAGCGATCATCGGGCTTTTCGTGTTTATCACCCACTATGGCCTGAAGCTGATCAGGGGCCGAAAGCGCCGGACGCGTACTGTCGGCCATAAAGCAGTTGAACGCGGGTCTATTTAGAAACCCGCTTTCTAGCTTCATGCAAATTATGCATTCTAATCAAATAGACTGAGCGCATCTATCTTCCTGTCTGTCGAAACAGGGAGTTAAGCGTGAGCAAAGTTTGGTTCATCACAGGCGTGAGCAGCGGCATCGGCGCCGGGGTCGCCAGAGCGGCATTGAAGGCTGGCGACAAGGTCGTTGCGGCCTCCAGAAATCTCGACAAGGCCCGTGATGCCTTGCGCGACGTTGCTGGTGACAATCTTGCGTTCATCAAGTTGGACGTGACCAGCGAAGCACAGGTCAATGCTGCTGCAGAAGACGCCGTCGCGCGGTTCGGACGCATCGACGTCGCGGTGAACAATGCCGGCTATTGCCTGCTCGGCAACTTCGAAGAGCAGAGCCTTCCCCAGATCGAAGCCCAGTTTGCCACTAATTTCTATGGCGTTGTGCATGTCGTGCGCGCCGTGCTTCCGATCATGCGCAAGCAGCGGTCGGGGCACATCATCAACATCGGCGCCGCAGCCGGCGTCATTGGCCTGAAACACTGCGGTGCCTATTCAGCCACCAAGTTCGCGATCGAAGGTCTGGCGTTTTCCGTGGGGATCGAGGTCGAGCCATTCGGCGTCAAGTTCACGACCGTCGAACCCGGAGCCTTTCGCACGGATCTGCTGGACAGCCAGAACGTTCGGTACGTTCCCAGAAGCGGCATCGAAGACTATGCCGGCGATGCAACGTCCGAGGCCACCTGGTCGAGCTTCCATGGCGTGCAACCTGGCGATCCCGACAAGCTCGGCGCGGCCGTCGTCACCGTCGCCGCCATGGAAAATCCGCCGAAGATATTCGTCGCCGGAACGGATGCGATCGCCATGATCGCGCCCGGCATAGAAAGCCGTCTCAGCGACATGCGAACCCATGACGAACTGTCCAGATCGACGGACGGATCTCTCTGATCATCCTCAACTCAAAAACCAAAGGACCCGACACAATGAAGAAGATCGCTTTCGGAGTGGCTGCCGCCATCGCCTTGACCCTCACCACGACCGCCTTTGCCCAGGATTCGCAGGCCCCCGGCTACATGATTGCGAATTATACGATCAAGGATCAGGCCGGCTACAACAAATATATGGAAGAGGCCGGTCCGCTCGCTCCGAAATTCGGCGGCAAGATCATCGTGTTCAATCTGAATGCGACGGCGGTGGAAGGCGAGCCGAAAAAGGTCATGGCCATCGCCGAGTTCCCAAGCGTGGCTGACGCGCAGCGCTTCTACAATTCTCCGGAATACACGGCTGCGCGGAAATTTCGCGTCGCGTCGACTGAAGGCTCGGTGATCATCACCGAAGGCTTCGTTCCTCCCAAGCAGTGAACGCGGACAGTGGCAGAGGGTGCCGACACCCCTATCCGGTGCCCTCTGCCTCGTCCCGATAACGCAACGTCTCAAGCAAACAGGAGCCTGATATGGCCAAGCAAACTGATACGATCGTTTCACAGGAAGGTGCTTTCAACAGCCGCCGCCAACTTCTGAAAGCCAGCGCGGCACTCGCGACGCTGCCTCTCATGGCAGCGGCCGCGACCAGCGCGCAGGCCGCAGATACCAAGGCGGCCACGGCTGCGACAGCGCCGGATGCAAACTCCGAAGCGTTCATCAACGGCATGGCCGACCTGATGGCGCATTCGACGCGCACACCGGTTCTGCGGTGGCCGAACGAATACGGCATGGACTATGAGGAAATCTTCTTCCCGGCGATGGACGGCATCACGATCGAGGGCTGGTTCATTCCAGCCGCCGGCTCCGACAAGTTGCTCATCATGAACCACCCGATGCCTTGCAATCGCTACGGCTATCCGGGGCATCTGGCGCCCTGGCAGGACTTTGGCGGCTTCGAGGTGAACTTCCTGCCGGAATACAAGATCCTGCATGACGCAGGTTACAGCATCATCACCTATGACATGCGCAACCATGGCCGCAGCGGCACCGGAAGCGGCGGCATCAATGCCCATGGTACGCTGGAATATCGTGACGTGATCGGATCGCTGCGTTACGCCAAATCGCGGCCCGACACCAAGGACATGAAGACGGCCCTCTACAGCCGTTGCCTGGGCGCCAACTCTACCATCGTCGGCATGCACAAGCACCCGGAAGAGTTCACCCACATCAAGGCGATGATTGCATTGCAGCCGGTAACGCCTGCCGTCTTTGTCCAGACAGCGATGGAAAATCAAAAAATCGCCAACGGTGTCGAGCTGTTTGATGCCGCCTACTACAAGCGGACCGGCTATCATCTCTCAGACGTCTGGCCGATGGAATATGCCAAGTCGGTGACGGTTCCGACATTGGTCGCGCAGGTCCGCGACGATTTCTTGACCAAGCCGTCTAATGTTCAGGAGATCTACGACACGATTTCCTCAAAGGATAAGAAGCTTTTCTGGATAGAAGGCACGGACCAGCGTTTCCAAGGCTACAATTATTTCGCGAAGAACCCGCAACTGGTGCTGGACTGGTTCGCCACTCACATCAACGTCGCCTAAACGCAGCCGTCTTCACCTTTAAACAGGATCCCGTCTTTGGGGACGGGATGGTTCAATCCTCCTTCACAAGGAGGATTGAACACCAGTGGGGTTTAATTGGGCGCGGGACGTCAGCATGTCCGTTCTCCCGGCGCATTCATAAATCTCATTTCTAAGTTCATGCCGATAATACCATCTAATCGTGCCTCGCTAGGCGATCTATCCTCCGGTTCATCAGGAACAGGAGTGAGATATGAGCAAGGTTTGGTTTATTACGGGTGCAGGCAGCGGTATCGGTGCTGCCAGTGCCAAAGCGGCCCTGAGGGCTGGCGACCGCGTCGTCGCGACCGGCCGCAACCTCGACAAGGTACGCAATGCCCTGAGCGACGTCGCAGGCGACCGCCTTCTATTCGTCCAGCTGGACGTCGCCAATGAGGAACAGGCCAGAACTGCGGTAGACGAAGCTGTGAAGGCGTTCGGTCGCATCGACGTTCTGCTCAACAATGCGGGCTACAGCCTGCTCGGCAACTTCGAAGAGTTGAGCACCGCCGAAATCGAAGGGCTGATGTCGACCAATTTCTACGGGGTCATGTATGCGATGCGCGCGGTTCTTCCGGTCATGCGCAAGCAGCGGTCGGGCCGGATCATCAATATCAGTTCGCTTGCCGGGATCGTCGGCTTCAAGCACTGCGGGGCATACAGCGCCTCGAAATTCGCGGTCGAAGGCCTCTCGCAGGCGGTTGCTCAGGAAGTCGAACAATTCGGCATCAAGATCACCGCCGTCGCACCTGGCTTCTTCCGGACAGACCTGCTCGACGCCCAGAATGCGAAGTACGCCGCCAGCACCATCGAGGACTACGCCGCCGAAGGCAGCGCTGAAGACATGTGGTCAGGCTACAACGGCAAACAGGGTGGTGATCCCGCAAAGCTGGCCGACGTCCTTGTCAAGTTCGTCGGCATGGAAAATCCGCCAAAGCAATTTCTGGCTGGAAGCGATGCTCTTGCGGCCTACCAGCCGACCCTCGAAGGACAGCTCGACGCGCTGCGCGCATACGAGCAATTGTCCAAGTCGACAGATGGTTCCTTCTGAGGATAAGAGTGGGGTGGCCGTGGCAAGGAACCATGACGACACTCCGAAAAGACGCGGCGCTATCGTGAGGTGGTCTCGCGGATCCCGCTTTTCATGCCCCGCCGATTCCCCCAGAGCGCCGCATGAAATTCACCGCCGCCGTTTCGACAAGCCGAAACTCATCGTCGATCGATCGCAACCATCCAGCTTGAAACAGTGCTTGAAGGAGAACAGGAATGGCAACGGAACGCAACAAAATGGCAATGCGCCGGTTTGTCGAGTTTATAAATACAGCTAGCGAACAACTCGCCGCGGAGTTGATTGCTCCGGAGGCGATTTTCCATGTCCCTGGGCGGCAAGAGCCTCTGCGCGGCCCGGATGGTTACCTCGAGATCATTGGAATGATGCGAGGCGGCTTTCCCGACATCCAATGGACTTTGGAAGAAATCATCGCTGAAGACGATAAGATAG
Source organism: Rhizobium sp. PRIMUS64 (assembly GCF_023006465.1). Taxonomy (NCBI): domain Bacteria; kingdom Pseudomonadati; phylum Pseudomonadota; class Alphaproteobacteria; order Hyphomicrobiales; family Rhizobiaceae; genus Rhizobium; species Rhizobium sp. PRIMUS64. The sequence goes on from NZ_JALBGX010000144.1 coordinate 15,239, forward strand.
CCGCGCGTTTCACAATGCGCGGCACGCACCAGGGTCCGTTCCTTGGCGTTGAGCCGACTGGTAAGTCGATCACGGTCCAGGCCGTGAATTTTTACCGCCTCGCTGACGGAAAATTTGTCGAAGAGCGTGGTCAACCCGACTTGCTGAGCTTGTTGCAACAAATCGGCGCGGTTGCGGGTTAGTGCGGGGTTGAGCAGCTCTGAGCGCTCATTCCTGAAAGATGAAGGGCGGCCGTTCGGTCGCTCTTTTCGCTTGTGTGATCGGCTCGCTCCGGGCGGCCAGATCCAGCGCGATCGTGACGCGCTTTAGTCCTTCATCGGCTCACCGAGCGTATGCATCAGGCGGTTCGCCCAGCCGAAGATGGCCGATGAGAGGACGAGATCGAGGGCCTCCAACTCGTCGAGCCCGACGTCTGCCAGCGACTGCGCGTCGGCCGCGACCGCCTCGGGCGGCGTGGTCGACAGTCGGGCTGAAAAGTCGAAGATTGCCTGCAGGTGCTCGTCGAGCGTCGCCTCGAGACCATCGGCGAATACGGCTTCGATGACATCGGTGCGTTTTGTCAGATTGTTGAATCGGGAGGCATGGACGGCCGCACAGTAGACGCAGCGGTTGACGACGGAGGCGGCGACCGCGCCCAGTTCGCGCTCGCTCCCCGCCAGTCCGTCCTTGCCGTACATGATCAGGTTGAACAGCGGCGAGCGGACCGTGAGTGTCTCGGGGTCGTGCGCCAGGGTCAGCACATAGGGCGAGATGCCCTTGTTCGATGGCGTCGTCTGCATCGCTGCATGCTGCTCGTCGGTGGCGGTCGCGAAATCGACCGGAACGACATAGGGCTGCCAGCGCGGCACCGTGGTGGTGAAGGTGTGGACGACCTCGCTCATCGCATTTCTCCCAGCAGCTTCAGGCCAGCGAGAACCCGCACCTGGTAATTGACGAAAGCCGCAAGCTCCGCGAGCCGGACGATGTCAGCGTCGGTGACGCCGACCTGACGCAATGCCTCGACATGGGCGCGCGTGGCATCGCGCGGCGCGAGCGTCAGCCGGTCGGCATGACGAACGATCTCCGCAGTCCGTGGGTCCGTCACGTTCGTGCC
>NZ_JALBGX010000145.1:0-16041 GCF_023006465.1 Rhizobium sp. PRIMUS64
CCCGGCAATCGGCGGGGCTGGCGCTGGCGGCGAAGACTATCGAATTGGCGCAGGCGCGGTCTTCCCTTACGCGCGCCGTGCGGCTGGCCAGGCGCGATGCGATGTCCGCGCAGACGCTGGAGGAGGCGAAGACGGCGTTCGACACTGCCGAAAATGCCGCCCTCCAGGCACGGCAGGATGTGGCCAAGGCGGATCTCGATATCGACAGGGCGCGCGAGCAGGTGGAGGCACTGGCCGTCCGGGCGCCGATATCAGGCACCGTCACGCGGCTTGACGCGCATGTTGGTGACACCGTGCTGTCGCGCGAAGACAGCGTGCGGGAGAATGAAAGCCTGCTTGCGATTGCCGACATGACAAACATGGTCATCGATGCCGATGTGGCCGAGGCCAACATTGCCCTGATGCGGCCGGGCTTGCGTGGCGAGGCGGTGCTCGACGGCTTTCCCGACCAGCCGTTTGCGGTCGAAGTATCGAAGATCGCGCCCATGATTTCGCGGGAGAAGGGGACGGTGATGCTTCGCCTGTCGCCCTCCTCGCCGCCGCCAGACATGCGCCCCGCCATGGCCGCGCGCATCCGCCTTGTGGTGGACGAAACAACAAATTTCGGCCCGCAGGCGGGCGGACCTGCGACCTTTCGGCCGCAGGCCGCGGATATCACAGACCATCAGTAAGGAGCAGAGCGATGATCGACTCTCAAGAACCCTATATCGCGCTTCGCGGCGTCCGGAAGGCATTCAGGATCGGCGCGGAGACGATCCCGATCTTTTCCGGGCTCGACCTTTCCATCGCGCGCGGCGATTTCATCGCCGTCATGGGGCCGTCGGGTTCGGGGAAATCGACGCTTCTCAACATGCTCGGCGGCATCGACAGCCCTGATGCCGGGGAAATAAGGATCGGCCGCAGCCATCTCGAGCAGATGGGCGAGGGCGCCAGAGCCGCATGGCGGGCGCATGGCATGGGCATCGTCTTTCAGTTCTACAATCTGCTGCCGATGCTGAATGCCGGCGAGAATATCGAGCTGCCGCTGCTCTTGAAGCCGCTCGGGCGAAAGGAGCGGCACGCCCGCGTCGAGACCGTGTTGGAGCTCGTCGGTCTTGCGGGCCGGCAGCGGCAGTTTCCATCGAGCATGTCCGGCGGGCAGCAGCAGCGCGTCGGTATCGCGCGCGCCATCGTCGGCGATCCCGACCTTTTGCTCTGCGACGAGCCGACCGGCGATCTCGACCGGAAGTCGGCCAACGATATCCTGGAGATGCTGGGCTTTCTCAATCGCGAGCTTCATAAGACCATCATCATGGTCACGCATGATCCCGAGGCCGCCGCCTTCGCCCGGCGCACGCTGCATCTCAACAAGGGCGAATTCGTCGAGCAGCAAGGGAGGGGCCGATGACCTTCTTCCAGCTCATGCGGCGCAATGCCTGCCGCAAGCGGTTCAGGGCAACACTACTGATGTTCTCGGTCGGCATCGCCTTCCTGATCTATGCCCTGACGGCGAGTTTCCTCGGCGGCAGCCAAGGGGCGGCCGGCGCCAGCGACAATCTGCTCGGCGTCTTCAACAAATCGGGCCGGGGGCTGCCGCTGCCCTTCGCCTATCTCAACCGGATCGCTGCGGATGGCGATGTCGCCGCGGTCGCCTATACCGCGCGCATGCGTGGGTTCGTCGAGGTGGAGAAGAATGTCGTCATGACGAGCGCGGTCGATCCACGCTCGATTGCCGCTGCCAATGGCGACGAGCTTGGGCTGACGTCCGCGCTCATCGCAGCGCTCGAAGAGGGCCGCGACCGGGTGCTCGTCGGCCGGGCGTTGGCGGAGGCGCAGGGCTGGTTGGTCGGCCAGCGCATCAGCGTCACCAGCCAGCTGATAAAGGCCGATGGCAGTCGTGACTGGAGCTTCGTGATCGCGGGTATCTTCGAGGGTGCGAATGCCAGCACCGACACTTATTTCATGCTCGCCCGCTACGACACGATCAATGCAGCCCGCGCGCGCGACAAGGATACGGTCGACGCCTTCGTGGTGCGCCCGCGCCAGGGCGTGTCGCCGGGCGTGCTGGCGGCGCGGATCGATGCACTGTTTGCCAACTCGGCGGCGCAGACGCGGACGCAATCGGAAAAGCAGTTCCTCGAAGCCTTCCTGCGTCAGTTCGCCGACGTTGGCCTGATCGTCAGCCTCGTCGTCGGCGCGGCCTTCGTGACCATCCTGATGATTACGGTGAACACCATGCTCTTCGCCATCCGGGAACGCAGCTTCGAGATCGGCGTCATGAAGGTGCTGGGCTTTTCGCGCGGCCGGATCATGACGCTGGTGCTCGGCGAGACGCTGTTCATCTTCGCCGCCGGTGGGGCGGGCGGGCTCCTTCTCGCCAGGCTTGCGACGCTGTTGATCGGCCCCGAGTTCGGCCTCGCCTTCAGTCTGTCGGTGCTGTTGAAGTCCGTCGCGATCCTTGCGGGGCTTGGTCTGCTGACTGGCCTGCTCCCCGCCCTCAACGCCATGCGCCTGCCCATCGTCAACGCCTTCAGAACGAGATAGTCCAATGTCATCAGCGCTCAAGCAGATCTTTCTCATGATCAGAGTCAATCTCGGCAGCCTGCCGCGGCGGCTCTGGATCTCGCTGTCGATGGTGCTGTCGGTCGCCCTCGTGGTGGCGGTGCTCTCGGGCTTTTTGGCGATGGCGCGTGGCTTCGAGGCCGCCCTTGTCGGGGCAGGCTCGCCCGATATCGCCGTCATCCTCGGCGGCGGCACCAACCAGGAAACCGGCTCGGATGTGCCGGCCGAAGAGATCCGCAGCCTGACCGCCGCAACCGGCGGGATCGGCGTGGCGCGGAATGCCGCAGGCGGCTTGGCGCTGTCGCGCGAAATCGTCGTTGCCGTCGATGTCACCAGGGCAAGCGACGGCGCCGATCAGACGCTGTCGCTGCGGGGCATGGATCTGGCCGGCCCCGGCTTGCGCGACCTCGCCACGCTGTCGGCGGGCAGGCTGTTTTCACCAGGTGCCCGCGATATCGTCGTCGGCGCCCGCATCGCCAATGAATTCTCCGGCTTCGCCGTCGGCGACAAGGTGCGGCTCGGTGCGGTGGACTGGACGGTCGTCGGGCATTTCACCTCTGGCGGCAACGCCTTCGAATCCGAGATCTGGGCGGATCTGGAGGCGGTGCAATCGGCCTTCGACCGGCAGGGACAGGTGCAGAGCCTGCGCGTGCGTCTCGATGGGGCAGGCGGGTTGCCTGTGTTGCAGGAGCATCTCTCCGCATTTCCTGGTGCGCCGCTCACCGCCCTCTCCGAGGCCGATCTCTATGCCGCGCAATCTGAGCGTACCGCGAGCCTCATCCGCCTGTTCGGCTGGCCGCTGGCGCTCTTGATGGCGGTCGGGGCAACCGCCGGCGCTTTGAATACGATGATGAGCTCGGTCTCTGACCGCACCGTCGAAATCGCCACGCTGCGCCTGCTGGGTTTCGGCCGCCTGCCGGCCTTCACTGCCACCTGGGTCGAGGCCATGCTTCTCTCGGTCGCCGGGGCAGCGCTCGGCATCCTCGCCTCATGGCTCGCCTTCAATGGCTGGCAGGCAAGCACGATGGGCGCCAACAATACCAAGATAGCCTTCCAGCTCGACGTCACCACCGACGTGGCGCTGACCGCCGGCCTACTGGGCCTCGCCATCGGCGTGATCGGCGGCGCGTTGCCGGCGCTTGCGGCGACACGATTGCCGCTGACCTCGGCTTTGAGGGCGAGGGGGTAGAGGCTGGCTGTCTGAACCTTCCGGGCGGCTCACATCATCACGGCGACCCGTCCTGATCGGCCCGATGGAGACATCCGCAACAGGCGGAGCGCCGCCGCCTCATCTGTGCAGCCCACCGAAACTGTGGCATAACTGAGCCATGGCAATGAATGTCTTGGCGGTCCATCGCGACACGGTCGGGACGGAACAGGCGGCAGGCAATTCGCTTGCCGCCGCCTATTCCGTGGGCGTTCTCTGCTGGCTGCTCTCGGCCGGCGTCTATATCGCGGCGAAATGGGTTTCTACCGAGATGCCGCCCTGGGCGCTCTGCTTCTGGCGCGTGCTGATCGCCTTCGCGATCCTGATGCCGATCGTGCGCCGACATTTCGCCGACATGGTCGCGCTGATGTGGGCTCGCCCGCTCGAACTGCTTCTTATTGGCGGCGTGGGACTGGCGATCTGCCAGGGCATGATTTTTGTCGGCCTCGAACATGCCGATGCCACCACTGCCGGCATCATCATCGCCCTGATCCCGATCATCACCATGATCCTTGCCCGCTTGATGCTGGCCGAGCCGATGGGACGCTGGCAGGTGATCGGATCGATCCTGGCCTTTCTCGGGATCGTGGTCATCATCATCAAGGGCAGTCCGGCCGCGCTGATGCGGCTTGATTTCAACCCGGGTGAACTGTGGATCGTCGCCGGCGCGTTCTGTTTCAGTCTCTACACCGTCCTGCTCCGCCGCGCGAAATTCGACATGAATCGCCTTGCGCTCCTGGTGCTGCTGCTCGGTGCGGCGGTGCTGACGGCGCTGCCCTTCTACTTGTTCGAGCTATTCTCAGACGAACGCTCGACGCTCAATGGCAGCGGGCTCATCGCGCTCGCCTATGTCGCGATCCCTGGCGGGGCGGTCATGTACTATCTCTTCAATCGCAGCATCGAGGCACTTGGGGCGGCTCGGGCCGGCGTCCTCCTCTACATTCAGACCATCTTCATCGCCGTGCTCGCCTATCTGATCCTCGGCGAGCAGTTGCAACGCTATCACCTCGAAGGCGCGGCACTCATCATCGCCGGCTTGCTTCTCATCATCCTGCTGAAGCCGAAGATCAAGGCCGAAGCGGCTAGGGCCTAAGGTCCCACCATCGCTGCGACATGGTTGCCGCTGACCTCGGCTTTGAGGGCGAGGGGGTAGGGTTTCACCTTGGAGTGCGCCTTTCGCTTACGCTCAAGGCGTTCGTCGCTGGCGCCCCTACCCCTGAGCGCAAGCGAAGGCACGAATCACATGGCGCACAGACCGAAGGCGACGTACGCCTCGCGCAAACACGCCGCAATTTATTCACCTCGAAGTCGCCGATTTCTTGGCCCAAGTTGTAACTTTCGTCACACCAGGCCATTGCCTGTGGAATAAGGCCTGCGAGGCGCTCATTGCCCCATTGACAACATCTTGTCGCCTTTTTGCCGTGGCCGGTTGCCCCCGCCGCATCCGATCGGCCGATCCTGGACGATCCCGGCGGCGACATTAGCGATCCGACGAACAGGGCAACATGGCGATATGACAGTCTACTATGTGAACTCAGCGACTGGCTCCGACCGCAACGGTGGAACGGGCCAGAACTCGGCTTTTGCGACTTTGTCCAAAGTGGAATCCTTGAAACTGAAACCCGGCGACAGCGTGCTTCTTGCCAAGGGGAGCGTGTTCAACGAGCAGTTCGATATCAAATATTCCGGCAGCGAGAGTGCGCCGATCAAGATCGGCAGTTACGGGACGGGTGCAGCACCCGTCATCCACAGCGGCGGCGACGGCATCCACAGTCTCTATGCCTCGAACATCGTCATCGAGAACCTCAAAATATCGAATACCGGGACCGCCGGTATTTATGGCGGCAGCGTCACGAACTGGACGGTCCGTAATGTCGAGATCGCCAAGACGGGAATGTCGGAAAATGCCGGCGCCGTCACCTTCCGCAACAGCACGAACGTCACGGTCGAAGACAGCAAGATAACGGGCGTCAAGGGCGACGGCTTCTGGATCGAAAAGGTCGCCGGCGTCAAGCTTCTCGACAACACCGTGACCAGCGCGAACGGCTCGACCGCCGATGCCGTGCAGGTGAACGACAGCAGCAATATTCTGATCAAGGGCAACCATCTCGACCAGATGAACGCCGATAGCCCCAAGGGCGTGATCGCGCTGGTGCGGGCCACCGATGCCGTGATCGAGGACAATGTTCTCACCGGCGGCGGCTTCGGTATCAGCGCGCCGGCCGGCAAGAATGTCGCCATCCGCGACAACGACATATCCGGATTTCACGGCTACGACTGGTCCTTCGGCGTCGGCCTTGGCGATCAAGGCAATGCGCGGGACTATGATATTTCAGGCAACCACATTCATAACGGCGCATGGGGCGTTGCCGTCAGCGGCGCGAGCGGCACCAGCTATACCCGCACGAATATCAAGGTGCACGACAATGTCTTCGACGACCTCTCGCAGGCGGCGCTGAAGGTCGATAGGCCGGCCTCCGGCTCCTTCACCCACAATACGATCGAGACCGGCACCACGGCCACCGCCATATCGCCGTCCATCGTAGACGCACACACCTTCACCGTTAGTAACAACCATACGGTCGCCAATGTCGAAACGGTGCTGGCGAGCCCGGTTGCCAAGACTGCCGCGGTCACGGAGGCGTCCGTGGATCCGGCTGTTGTCGCCGTCCATGACAATTTGAAGATCTTTACCGATACGGGCGAGGCCCATCGCGGCAATCTTCTCGAAAACGACAGCTCTGACAACGACACCCTGGTTCTGCGCCGCTTCGGCGACGAAAGCGTCGGCAAGCACGGCCTGACGCTGACCGGCGACTACGGCGTCATCCACGTGGACCGGGGAGGCAACTATGCCTACACGCTCGATGAAACGAAGCTTCCCGACCATGACGGCCATGTGAGCGAGTCCTTCAGCTACGGGATCAACGACGGAAACTCGCACCACACCGACGGCGATACGCTGACCGTCTACGTCCATATGGATAACTTGCTGGGCTGAGGGTGCGAGGCTGCAATGACACAAGGAGAAATCCCGGAAAGTTTCCGGGATTTCATGAGCAGCCGTCAGCCCCCGGGCCGAGCGCGGACGCGTTTTTTTCAAGCTCAACCGCAAGTTTTCGCGGGCCGCTTCGTTGCCGCGGGATCGGATTCAGGCAACGACCGAACGAGCACAACCTTCGCCGCAGCTGCAACCCGGTCGTGCATTGGCGGAGCAACGCCTTCCTGGATGCGCACCTCGTCCTTGCCCGCGGAACGTTGCGGTGTCTCATAATGAACCGCAGCTGCATTTAAATGCACCGGAAAGCCTGCAAAAGCGTGTTCACTGTCAGCTCCGGTGACCATTGGTCGCGGGCTGCGATACGGTTCATTCACCTTTCGGTCGTTGTTCTGTAGATTATTTTCTTATAAGTTGTAGCCTCTAATATACCGCCACCGCCAGGCGTTTCTCGGGTCCAAGGCAGGCCCACAGGGTCTGCCAACCGCCGTGAAGGCAATACTGAAGGCCTCTGATGGCCTTTAACCCCGACCGCATCCGATCCACGCGTTGCAGCCGATGCAGACGGCTGCGCGGCAATTCGAGAACAAGGCGATATGGCAATCTATTATGTGAATCCGGCGATAGGCTCCAACGGCAACAGCGGAACGAGCGAGGACGCGCCGTTTTCGTCGTTCTGGGCGGTGGAAAACTTGAAGCTGCAGCCGGGCGACAGCGTGCTGCTCGCCGCCGGAAGCGTGTTCAACGACCAGCTCGATCTGAAATATTCCGGCACAGTGAGTGCCCCGATCACCATCGGCAGCTACGGGGTCGGCGATGCGCCAGTCATCCATAGCCCTGGCGATGGTATTCACAGCCTTTATGCATCGAACATCGTCATCGAGAATATCAAGATCTCGGACACCGGCGGGGCAGCCATCTATGGCGGATATGTTTCGAACTGGACCGTGCGCAATGTTGAGGTCGATCATACCGGCTTGGCAGGCAAGGCCGGTTCGATCACCTTCCGGACCGGCTCGAACATCACCATCGAAAACAGCACGATCAACGACGTGAACGGCGACGGCGTCTGGATCGAGAAGATCAACGGCGTCAATTTTCTCAACAACACCGTCACGAACAGCCATGGCACCACGGCAGATGCCGTCCAGATGAACGACAGCAGCAATATCCTGATCAGCGGGAATTATATCGACCAGACGGGTGCTGCCAGTCCAAAAGGCGACATCACGCTCATCCGGGCGGTGAATGCCGTGGTCGAGGATAATATGCTGGTCGGCGGCGGCTTCGGGGTCAGCGCGCAGGCGGGCACGAACATCGCCATCCACGACAACGATATCTCCGGATATGGCGGTTACAGCTGGTCTTACGCCATCGGCCTTGGCGACACGGGCGACACGCGGGACTACGATATATCAGGCAACTATATCCATGATGGCGTATGGGGCGTGGCGATCAGCGCTGTCGGCACCCCCACTTACGTTCGCGAAGATATCGATATTCACAACAACGTCTTCGACGACCTGTCACAGGCGGCGCTGAAGGTCGACAGGCCGGCATCCGGCTCGTTCCACGACAATGTCATCGCCAGCGATGTCACGCCCTACAGCATCTCTCCCGCCATCATCGCCGCGAACACCTTTCCGGTCAGCAACAACACGACGCTCGACGAGGCCCAGGCGACGTTGCTTGCGAGCAGCGATAGTCTCGCAGTCGGCGATACGACGCACACGGACACGGCGCCTGCGCTTGTCGCAACCCATGACAGCCTGAAAATCTCCTCCGATTTGGATGGAGCCCATTATGGCAATCTCCTCGAAAACGACAGCTCGGCCAATGGAACCCTGCTGCTTCGCCGCATCGAGGGCGAATTCGTCGACAAGAACGGCGTGACGCTGACCGGCCAATACGGCACTATCCATATCGACAGTGACGGCGATTACACCTATACGGCCGATGCGGCGAAGCTCGCCGGGCTTAGCGGAGACGTGAGCGACACCTTCCACTACAAGATCTCCGATGGAACTTCGTTGCATTTTGACACGGATACTTTGAGCGTCTCCATCCACGTGAATGACGTGCTAAGCTGATAGGGATAACGGCAGCAAATGGCGTTGCATCATCGCGGCGGCAGTCCGCCCAGCACCTGCGAAGTCTCATTGATCGCCGAGCAGGATCCTGATGACGTCGACTTCGATTTCCGCGCAGATGATCTCGTATTCGGTGATGATTGCAGGATCGGCCGATCTATCCCGGCGCATGCGATCGAGGACCGCGCAGGCTTCGCCATAGGCGCCGCACAATTCGTAAAAATGGGGCTGGCTCGCCGCGGCCGCTCTGATCGTTCCCCGCGTCGCAGGCAGCCTCATCATCAGCCTGGCCAGCCCCTGTTCCGCGGCTTGCCGGGTGATATGGGCTACGCTTTCTTTCCTGACCATGCCATCATTCCTCGCTGCCTGTGTTTTCTTATCCAGGGGGTACGCAGTACTCATCCCTGGAGTAGTACGCAGGAATGCTGCATCTGGTTTCATGCCGGATGAAGGATTGTCGACGCTGCGCCGCAAGCAGCCGGTGCTACCAGCGCAGGAGGCGGGGCCCGAGCAGCGCGCCGATCGCACCGGTCAGGAGGATGCCGAGCGAATACCAGAGGGTGACGAAGGGCAGGCCGTTTTCCGTGCAGAACCAGGAATAGACCCAGGCGCCGGATGCGCCGGCGGCAATGCCGGCGATGAAGCCTGTCACCCCGAGGTTGCTCGGCGCGCCGCCACGCAGCACCCAGGTATTTGCGATCAGGATCGGCATGGCAAAGGCAAAGATCAGCAGCGGGCAATGCAGGGCGGAGGAGCCGAGCACCAGCACGGGGTAGCTTGCGGCCGGCGACAAAGCGAGCTGGATGACCGCCATGACGGCGAGGGCGAGTACGATAGCCGCGGCAACCCCGAAAAAGCGGCCTTCCGAGCCATCCGGCCGGTATAGCCGGTAAACGGCTGCGAAGGCGGCGATTGCGAGTAGGGCGTTGTAGGCGGACTTGATCCAGAAGACTGGCAGCATCAGCGCCTGCGCCATGTCGGTGCGTAGGCCGACGACGACCAGCATAAGCAGCAGCGAGATTGCCAGAGCAGGCAGGATGGCGAGCGCGAAGCGGCGTTCGAACGCATGTCTCGGCACCGGCTTCAGATCCCGGACAAGGCTGTCGATCACGTCCTCAGTCTCTCTCACATTCCACCTCGCAATCTTGCCGCCAGCGCCTTGATGCCTCTGTGAACGCCGACCTTGACCGCCGATTCCGACTGTCCGGTGCGGCTTGCCGTATCGGCCACCGACTGCCCCTCGAGCCTGACCTGACGGATCAGTTCCTGCTGGTGCTGCGGCAGGCCACTCAACAGCCGTTCGACATCCATGCGCGCTGCAATCGCATCCTCCCTGAAATCGTCTTCGATCTCCTCGTCCAGCTCCATTTCCGCCTTGTACCGGCCGCCATGCTTCCGGTGATGGTCGATCAGCTTGTAACGGGCAATCGAGAAGAACCACGCGGTGAACGGCCGCTCCCTGTCATAGGTCGCCCGGCGCGAATGCAGCGCCAGCAACGTCTCTTGCACGAGATCTTCCGTGTCGGATTTCGCGGTAGTGCCGATACGTCCGCCGTAATAACCAACGAGCAGGGTCCGCAACGTCACGAGCAGACGTCGATAGGCCGCCTCGTCCCCGTCAAGGGAAAGAAGCATCAGCATCTTCAGTGCTTGTTCCGAATGGGCGCTCGTCATGTCGTCTGCAATGTCATTCGCGTGGATGACGCTTTGGTTACAGGTCGATTCAAAAATCTTCTGGCGGCAATTCAAAGTGTACAGCGTCCTTTGCGCGTCTCTAAAAGACGCGCCGCCCTGTAGCGCTATCACATAAGCGTGAGGGCTGTAACCGCCTTCGCAAGGGGATCGAATTCAGGACTGTGAGCCGTCGGCGGGTGCTGGCGGATATGTCAATCGATCCGAGGAGACCCTCATGACCAAGATCCTTTCCAGCCTTGCCGCCTGCACCTTCGTCATCGGCCTGTCGCTCGCCGGCGTCGCCAACGCCCAAAGCAGCGATGCCATGAAGAAAGACAGCATGAAGACCGACACGATGTCGAAGGATGCGATGAAGAAGGACAACATGGCGACCGGCAGCACCAAGGCCGACTGCATGCACAATGCGGGCATGGAGAAGGACACGATGAAGAAGGACACGATGATGAAGGCCTGCGATGCGATGAAGTAAGTTTAGCCGCGGCCGCTGAAACTTTATCGCCGGCGGCCGCGTCTTTTCTCGCGAAGACCTTTCACGCCGATCCGGAGGAATTACGATGGCCACGACCGATGCCGGCATGGCGAGCGGACGCACGCTCTTCTACCGCCATAGCCTGCTGGTGCGTCTGTCGCACTGGGTGAATGTGCTGTGCATGACGGTGCTGCTTTACAGCGGCCTGCAGATCTTCAACGCGCATCCGGCGCTCTATTGGGGCCAGTACGGCGCCGACGACGATCCGTCCTTCATTTCCATGGAGGCGGAGCAGGAAGGCGATGTGCTGAAGGGTGTGACGCACTTGGGCGGATTGAGCTTCGATACGACGGGTATTCTCGGGGTTTCGAATGTCGACGGCGAGGCTGCGGTACGCGGTTTTCCGAACTGGCTGACCTTGCCGAGTTACCAGGATCTGGCTTCTGGCCGGCGCTGGCATTTCTTCTTTGCCTGGCTGTTCGTCATCAATGGCTTCATCTATCTCGCCTATGGTTTTATCAGTCGGCATTTCCGCCGCGATCTGCTGCCGGCGGCCGAAGAGCTGAAGCCTTCGCATCTCGGCCATGAGATCGTCAGTCACGTCCGGCTGCGCTTTCCCAAGGGGCCCGAGGCACGCCACTACAATACACTGCAGAAACTCGCCTATGTCGCCGTAATCTTCGTGCTGCTGCCGCTGATGGTTGGAACCGGGCTTACCATGTCGCCGGGCTTCAATGCGGTTGCGCCCTGGCTGCTCGATCTGTTCGGCGGCCGGCAATCGGCCCGCACGCTGCATTTCCTGACCGCTTTCTCGCTCGTCGCCTTCGTCGCCGTGCATGTGGCGATGGTGCTGGTTTCGGGCGTGTTCAACAATCTGCGCTCGATGATCACCGGCTATTACGATATCGGGCAGGGAGGAAAATCATGAGCCGCATCATTTCCAGGCGTCGTTTCCTGATCGGCGCGAGCATGACGGCATCCGCCCTGGGGCTTGCCGGCTGCGATGCCCTCGTCGAAAGCGATCGGACGAAATCGGTGCTCAAGATCGCCGAAGGCTTCAGCATGAAGACGCAGCGCTTCCTGCTCGGTGACGACGCACTCGCCCGCGAATTCACGGAAGCCGATATCTCGCCGACCTTCCGCGCCAATGGCACGAGCATGCCTGATAATGCCCGGTATATCGACTGGATGAACCAGCGGTTTTCAAGCTGGAAGCTCGAGGTCGGCGGGCTGGTCGACAAGCCGATGCAGTTGTCGCTGGTGGAGCTGAAAGCCCTGCCGGCGCGCACGCAGATCACCAGGCATGACTGCGTCGAAGGCTGGAGCGCGATCGGCAAATGGACCGGCGTGCCACTCGGCGCGCTGCTGCAGTCGGCGGGTCTGAAACCCGAGGCCCGCTACATCGTCTTCCACTGCGCCGACGAATACGAAAAGACGCTGGATGGAAGCGGCTGGTACTACGAAAGCATTGATCTCGTCGATGCGTTCCACCCCCAGACGATCCTTGCCCACACCATGAACGGCCGCGATCTCGAAGTCGCTCATGGCGCGCCGCTCCGGCTCCGGGTCGAGCGGCAGCTCGGCTACAAGCAGGCAAAATACCTGACCGGAATCGAAGCGGTCGCCGATCTCGGCCAGCTTTACGGCGGTAATGGCGGCTTCTGGGAGGATCGCGGTTATGAATGGTATGCGGGCATATAGGTGGCTTACTCCGACCGACATGCCGATCTTGACCTTTTCCTCGTGTCGGATGCCACGGCCGGAGAGGTAGTCGTGGTCGAGGGTCGGAGCTCAGGCAGAAAGGCCGATCGTGATGGTGGCGGACAGCACGCCGCCGTCGAGCTTTTCGAAATCGAAGATGTGATCGGCAGCATCCTCCGGGATGATGCCGTCTTCGTCGTTGCGTGTATCGCGGGCAGGGCGCCCGAGATAGTCAGGATGTCCACCATAGATGATGTCGCTCAGCGTATCGTCGAAATAGATCTGGCTGACGAGAAGCTCCTTGCCCTCGACAAGGATGCGGCAGTGAACATGCGGCGTGCGGCCCTGGTACCATCCGGGATAGGCCGTCAGAAAGCTTACCTGCCCGTTTCCATCCGTCAGTTGGCGGCCGCGAAAGGCAAGCCCGCTGATGGCCTCGGCATCGCCAAGTGTACACATCTCCGCAGCCTCGCGGCCGGAATAGATGCCGCGGTGATCGGTATGCCAGATTTCGATATCGGCGTTTTCGACCGGTCGGCAATCGGCCGCATGGACGATACGAACGGCCAGCCGCAGGGGCAGCCCAGCCTTTCCTTCCGAGACGTCCTGATTGTTGACATGGCAGGGGCCAAGGGTCTGGACGACGGTCACGACGCAATTCGGACGGGTGCGAAAGAGCGGCGCGGGCAGCTTTTCCACGGCGATCGACTTTGTGCCGCCGCTTACGAAATCCGTTCCCTTCCAGTCGAATGTCCCGGCGGCAACAGTGATATGCCGCCGCGGCCAGATCGCCACCGCAGCCACGGATGATGCCACGATAGCCGCACCTCCAAGCACAAGGGTCCGCCTTTTCATCTGTCTTCCTTTGCCTCAAGACGCAGGATTTAAGGAGAGTAGACCAGAAATTCCAATTAAACCTGAGCAGAAAAGCTTTATGCCTTTCAGCTTAGCGAGCTTGTCCATGAGCTGGTCCTGGAGGGCCGGGTCCAGAACGTCGGCGGCGGGCCTGTGCCGTTCGCGGTGATACAAGTAGCCACCGGTTCTGGTGGCGGTATTACGTCATCCTCGGCCTTGTGCCTGACATTTTGCTGCGCGGTCTGCAGATGCTCGGGACAAGCCCGAGCATGATGAAAGAGGAGTTGGTCGCCTCAGGGACGCACGGGTTCGCCGCTATCCTACGGAATGTCACTTCACCGGCATGACAACCGGAGCGTCCTTCTTCTTCAGCAGCACGACGATGAACTTCGCCGGTTTGGACTTGCTCGCATTGCGGCTGACCAGGTGAATGTCGGAGGGACCTTCGTAAAAGGTCTCTCCCGGCGACAAAGTGACTTCCTTTTCGCCCTTGACCTGCATCACGATCGAGCCCTCCAGAACGTGGACGAATGCATTCGCCTCATGTTTGTGAATAGGCGAGGAGCCTCCCGGCCCATACTCGACCGATATCATCAGCCCTTCCTTGCCGGGATAATTCGGAAGGTCCTTTTTCATGAGCGGTGTGACGGCAGCGCCGTCTTCGGCGGCAACCGCCAAAGTGCCAAAAAGGCAAACCGTGGCCGACACGCATAGCGATAACAAAGCTGAATTCATTGTCGTAATCCCTCTGCTTGTTGAATGCCGATGTGGATTTGCCTGGACTTACGTCGGCCGTTGGGACTGTCGAAACCAATCCGCAAAGTCGATCTTGCCGAGCCTCGCGCCCTCGCCGGGCACAAGCGAGCGATCGTCCAGTTCAGACCCGAAGTAGCGCGCATGAGCGTCTGCCTGGACTCTCCTCGGATCGTTGATGGCCTTCAGATACCGGGCAACGATCTCGTGCATGTGACCGCGCTCAGGCCCGGCAATCTCGATCGTGCCGTTAAGCGGCTTTGAAAGCGCGACATCCGCCATCGCATCGGCAACATCATCCGATGCGATGGGCTGGAAAGCTGCGGGAGAAAGACGAGCGACGGTGCCGACGGTCGCTTCATCAGCGATGCCCTTCAGGAATTCGAGGAACTGCGTCGAATGGACGATCGTGTAGGGGATCGGCGATGACTTGATGAGTTTCTCCTGGGCGAGTTTGGCACGGAAGTAGCCGTTCTCAGGCAGGCGCTCCGTTCCGACGATGGAGAGCGCAATATGGTGCTTGACGCCGGCCTTGGCTTCCGCGGCGAGCAGATTGCGGCTCGAGGTTTCGAAGAATTCGAGAACCGCCTTGTCCTCCCACGATGGAGAGTTTGCAAGGTCGACGACGACATCGGCGCCGGCCAGCGCTTGCGCCAGGCCCTCGCCGGTGATGGTGTTGACGCCGGTGCTTGGCGAGACGGCCAGCACCTCGTGGCCTTTAGCGCGCAGACGCGCCGCGGTCTTGGACCCGATGAGCCCGGTGCCGCCGATAAGAACGATTTTCATGACGAACCTCCCTGTTGACGCCCCTTCGGGGCAGATGTCTCAGATCTAGATCACGCAAGTCGGAATGAGCCGCGAAAGACGTTTGAGGCTGGACAAGTCGAAGTCGCCTTAGATCGTCGCCATGGCTGAGGTCAGCCGAGACCGAACCTGGCATCGCGGTGCCGGGCAGAATCCTCCTTAATGCGATCAGGCGCAACTCAAATGGCGAGGGCGTGGAGATTCAGCGTCGCCACGTGACATGCGCCGGGCGGGTCATTGAGGCGTGATTGAGGTGAGGGTGGTTCCAAGCAAGATCAATACGGCTAGCCCTCAAGGAAATCGCTAGGTGCAGCCCCAGCGTTGATGACACAAAGCGAAAATTGTCTCCGGCTGCCTCTGGAGCAGCCGTTGCCAGGCCGGCGGCTTTTGCAGCGCCACGCGTCTGTTCAGATGTGCAAGAACGCTGTAACACTTTGAATTGCTGCATTCTTCCCTAGATCGATTTCGATTTAAGGAAGAATGCCGTAGGCATCCAAGATTAGTTTCCGAGCCGGGGCAGAGGCATATGGAACCAACCCACTTGTTCGAGCTCGTCATCGCGATGTTTCTTGCGATCATCGCGCTGCACTATGCGGCCCACAGGCTCGGATTGCCGCCGTCCGTGGCGTTGCTGACGGGTGGTGCTTCGCTGGCGTTTGTGCCGGGGCTGCCGGCGATATCAATTGATCCCGGGCTGGTGCTGGTCATCTTCCTGCCGCCGCTGTTGATGGATGGCGCCTGGTCCATTGCCGCCGGGCGGTTGCGGCGGCATGTGATCGGCATCGCCTCGCTTGCCGTCGGCGCGGTGTTCTTCACTTGCGCGGTCGTCGCCGTTGTGGCCCACCTCATCTTTCCGTCGCTTCCCTGGGCGGCGTGCGCTGCCCTTGGCGCGATCGTTGCGCCGCCTGATGCGGTTGCGGCGCGCGCT
>NZ_JALBGX010000146.1:0-15849 GCF_023006465.1 Rhizobium sp. PRIMUS64
GCTCGCTCGGCGCCGACGGCCTCCGCGGGCAGGCCGTGGCCTGCAGCATCAGATAGCGACGGCGGTGCCGTGGCGATGCCGGAGCCAGGGCGAATCTTGTATCGGTCGAAGGAGGGGAGAGGGAGGACGATCCTGACCACCCAGTCCACTCGCGGCAGAGGCGGCGATCGACGCCGCGCTGGCTCGTTCGGAAGTGGCGCTCAGGAAGAGCAATCCGCTTCCTCCAACAGGTGGGTGTTCGTGAATGAGAAACATTGTCGTCTTGTCTCCTTGCACCTGTTGCTTCTAGGCACGCCTGTGGCAGGCAACGCGATATTGCTTACCCAAACGGTGCCGGTCAGGACATGATCGAGTGAAACACGGAGTTCTCGATGGGGCCGTCCGCTTCAGTCTGGGTGACCAGGGCGGCGCTTCATGTGACGATGACGCCGCGTGCTATAGCGAGCCCGACGGACTCCTCTGCAGTTTCAGTTGTCTTCGGTTCTCAATGAGCGAGCGCCGACTCCAGCCAACCGATCAGCTTTTCGATATCGACCGGCTTCCCGAGAAAAGCGAATGCGCCCGCGTTCATCGCCGTATTGCGCGTCCGCTCGTCGTTGCACGAGGTGACAAAGATCATCGGAGGACGCTCCGAATGCTTGGTCAATTCAACCTGCAGTTCGATCCCAGTGATACCGGGCATCTTCACATCGACGAGCATGCAAGCGATTTCGGATCGCGGTTCGAAGGCGAGAAACTCTTCCGCCGAGGCGAACAACCGGCACTCGTAACCGCAGGACTTGACGAGGTCATCCATCGCTTCACGGGTGGCCTGGTCGTCATCGACAACGGCTATTGTAGGGACTTGGGACAATGAACGACCTTTTCTGACTGTTTCTAATTCTTGTTATGCGCTCATGCCAGATTCAAAAATACAATACTAAGATACAGGTGGTCGTACGCTTTCGCCCAGCATTTCGGCCTTTTTGACAAGTTCCGCGACTGAGCGGACTTCCATTTTCCGCATGACGTTGCCGCGGTGCAGTTTCACCGTGACCTCGCTGATTCCAAGCGCGTAGGCGATCTGCTTGTTCATTTGCCCCCTGACCACAGCCTCCATGACTTCGCGCTCACGCGGCGTGAGGCTTCCGACAAGTGAAGCGACTGCTTCGCTGAGCGCACTCTGGCGCCGGCGCGCGGCGTCTCGTTCCATCGCCGCCGCCACCGCGTCGAGAATGTCTTGATCCTTGAAGGGCTTGGTCAGAAAATCAACAGCGCCTGCCTTCATTGCCCGCACGCTCATTGGTATGTCGCCAAACCCAGTCATGAACACGATGGGCATTTTGCTGCCGACGCGCTCCAGCTGGGTCTGGAAATCCAGTCCGCTGACACCAGGCAAGCGCACATCGAGCAGAATGCAGCCGGGGCGATTGAAATTAGCCGTTTCCATGAAGGCTGTCCCGCTCTCGAATGCCTCCGCGTCGAATTTCATCGAGCGGAACAGATCCATCAGTGCTTCTCGCATCGACAGATCGTCATCGACGATGAAGACCACGGGTCGAGGCGATTCCTTTTGTAGCTTGCGTACGTCAGACATGTTCCACCTCCGGTTTTATCAGCAGGCGCATTTCAAAGATCGCGCCACCTTCGGGATGATTGGTTCCTTCGAGTTTTCCGCCACGGGCCTCCAGCATGGTGCGGCAAATAGACAGGCCCATGCCCATGCCGGTCGCCTTGGTCGTGAAAAACGGGGCAAACAGCTTGTCTCTCGCATCTTCGGTGATCCCGGGTCCAGAGTCACGCACCGCGATATAGACATGCTCGGCATCGGGCCGCTCCGTCGCTATCGTGATGCTTCGCTCCGGGCCGTTGGCCCCAACCATTGCCTGGATGGCATTGGTGATGAGATTGATCAGCACCTGCTGGAGCTCGATCTTTACGGCCGAGATCGGAGGGATGTGAGGCTTCCGGTCAACAAGCACGGTCGTCCCGCTTCGCTGAAGGTCGTGCTCCATCAGAGCCATAGTGTCATCCACCAGCCTGTCCAGACTAACACTCTCGAGCTCGTTGCTTGAAGGAGACAGAAGACTGCGTGTGTTCTGGATGATCTCGCTCGCCCGCTGGCTGTCGCGGATCATTCTTTCAGCCGAACGGCGCACGGCAACAAGGTCGGGCGGATCGCGATCTAACCATCTAAGTAGCGTCTGCGAGTTGACCACGATTGCCCCGAGCGGTTGGTTGAGCTCGTGTGCAAGCGACGCCGACATCGCGCCGACCGTCGCGGCCTTCGATGCCTTCGTCAACTCCGCCTGCGCCTCGGCCAAGGCCTTCAGAGCCAGTTCACGCTGGGTGATGTCGACCATGCTGACGACGACGCGGCTGAAGGCGGCGGGAACTTCCGGGAAGCTGATGCTGAGCAGCACGAGCTTGTCTTCGCCATTGTCCGCCCGTACCTCGACCTTGCCTTCGAAGATCCTTTCGCCGTCCATTATCACTTGAAGCACGTCAAGGAACTTCTCCTGCCCGGAAGTGATGGAGCGCCGCAGAACACCAACCACGGAGGACTCCGGACCCAGCATCTCGCGCGCGGCTTCGTTCGCCGCCACCACCCTTATAAGACTGATGCAATGATCAACAAACGCGGGATCAGCACGCGCATGGACTAGGATGTCGGTGACCCCTTGCGCCCTGACATCCATCAAATGACTGCGCAGCTTAGAATAGTCCCACTCCCAGAGCGCAACGCGGGTGCGGTTGAAAATGGAGCGGTATCTGGCCTCGCTCTCCTTCAGGGCAGAGTTGATCGAAAGCAGCGTGAGGCGCGCAGTCTCCGTCTTCAGGAGCAGCACGGTCGTCACGAACATCGCAGCAAGAGCAACGTTAAGTCGGATCGTCGACTGCAGGTCGACATCGTCGCCATGCGTCATGCCATAGGAGAGAAGGGTAAGGGCGGCACATACGGCTGCGATGACAAGTAGGCCAATGCGCGTTGTCGCTTGGGCAGCAAGCAGCATCGCGACGACATAGAGAACCGCGACGGCCCCCTCGATGTCGGTGTATGTATCGACGTAAAAGACGGCTGCGGCGAGCGCGATGGCAACTAAGCCGAAGGCCACGTTTTGGCCTCCTTCAGCATCGCAAGCGCGAAGTATTGTTGACGCTATAGACATTGTTCCCCCAGCTTATTTGGTCGCGAGCATATGCGCCCATTGACGCGATCTAACCTATACATAGGTATGATCCGACCGGGCAGGAGCGTCCTACCATTCAAGATCGGTCGCCGTCTTGTAGGATAACATTGCGATCCAGCGTAGATCTCGGGTCCGGCATTTGCGAACTTGCCGCTTATCGATAAAGCGTCCTTCTGCGCGAACGGGCGGCGCGGACCCCGGGTGCAGCGGATCGAACGACATCGGCGCTCGTACATATGCCGATTGCGCCTGCCGACGGAACTCAAGTCCGGACTCGTTTTGTTCCGCAAGTGCTGATGCGTTCTTTGCTTCGGCATTCTGCACGACGGTCGTCAGCAATTCGATCTGGTTGGCAAGGTTTGCCAGAGAGACGTTAGCGGATGCGAGGGTTGCCTTTGGCCTTCATCAGCCCTTGCGCCCGCCGTTTTAGACGTGAGCATGCCGCGTCCCACGCTTGCCCGACGAACAGCTGCCCAGAGTGTCGCGCCTCTAAGGAGCACCGCAACCACAAAGTTGCAGAAAGACTTCGCGGCCATAGGCGACGGGGGCTGGCCTTTCTCCCCGACACAATGAGGCCATAGAGAAGAATGACCTCGGTCCCTGCATCAACAAGCGAATGACGCCTTCGCTCGATGGCGGTACTGCCCGACATATAAGCCACGGTGAACTTGATCACGGCGACCGTCACGTCTGCAAGCAGGCTAATGAAAACGATACCGAGACCGGTTGTGTCATGCCCGCTGTCTGGGACGGGCCGTTGCCGTTGCCGTGCATGTTCCGCTTTGCCGACATCTCAAAGCTTCCGGCTCTTACAAAAGGAAAGGGCCGTCTCCAGGCGGATGGAGACGGCCAAAGCGGATCTTGGAAGGACCCGCCGCTTCGGCGGAGGGGAGGGACACCGAAGCCTGGTAGCTGGGAGGACGCTACCCGCCTCAGGGGTTGAGGCGACGAAGAAAAGCTAGTCCGATCCTGCCCGCCGCGTAACTACACCTAGGTATTGGCGCTCCTATACCAGCAGGCGATGTCGGGCTGTCTACAGGCATTTCAACTCTCTGGCGCGATCGAAGAGCTGCAGGGAGTGGCTGGCAATCGACCACTCAGATCGCTCAAGGAGAGTTATGGTGGCTACGCGAGCAGAACCAAGAACCGCAACCTTACACTCCGCAACGCCGACGGACATCGGCTCCAACGCGACCAAAGATAGTGCAGCAGCCTTGACCGCATGCTGCCAGACGTCTCTACGTTCTATCTCAAGACCAAGAATTTCCATTGCAGCTTCGAAGCCGCATTTTCTCTACGACCACCTGCTGCTCGACGAGCAGGGTTGGGAGATATTCGCGATGACGGACGATATCGCCGAGCGTGCATGCAAGATCGGCGGCACGACGCTGGGCTTCGTCGACCACATTGCCCGCCCGCAGCAGAGCTCGACAACGACGCGGATTTCGTATCGCCGGAGGAAATGCTGGCTGAGCTGCACGACGACAACAAGCAGCTCGTCGCAATCCTGCGGCTGTTACCACGAGGAGCTTGGTCGAAAACTGACTCGACGAAACAGAACGACCCGTCGCTCTCGCTGATCTTTCCTTTCCGCCCCTCGAAAAGGGCCGCTTAATGACCCCCCTTTTCTTCCTCTTGGCCCCATAGGGCATTGGATATCGGCACCCATTACGAAAGGCCGCATGCTGGCTCTTCTACAACGCCACGTGCGAACAGGTCGACGGCGCGCAGGGGACCTGGGCGGCGCCGTCCCCGGCAGATGCGAGCATGGCATCGAAGACGGCGCCAACGCTCTCGCCGGCGGAACCGCGAATACCCTGTCGCTTCGATCGGTTTCGGTCGACAGGGACGTCGGAGTCAGTCTGGCCATCGGTGTAACTGCACTGAAGCTCCACCTAGCTAACTGATCGCATCGAAGCTACGCCGGGGCCGCCTGAAGTGCTCGCCTCAAGCGGCTTGGCGCACATTCACCGCTTGGCAACGCAGGCAGATATTTGAATGCGACGGGAAAGTTAATGCTGCGGAAGCGTGCGGTATCAGATCGTTCTCTGATCGAGGCCGAAACGGTAAAGCAAAAAGCGTTATTGAGGCGCAGCGGCCATCAGCGTCATTGAAGGCGAAGTCCATCATGGTCGCGTGAGGCTCGTACAAGATCGTGCTCCACCTCCGGTGTAAAGCTGCCTTTGTAGGATTGAAAGCGGTCCTCTGCCTCGCAGGTCGTTCCGGGACTTGCGACAGTTTGCGACAGGAGTCTTCGCTTGATGCAAGTAGCTTCGCCGAACTCGTTCGAAACGATTATCTATGAGAAGAAAGCTGCAACAGCCTTTGTGACGCTCAATCGTCCAGCGGTCCTGAACGCCCTAAACCAGCTGGCTATCGCCGAATTGCGGATCGCGTTCGAAGACATTCAAAACGATCCCGCCATTCGCGGCGCCATTCTTACCGGTTCCGGTGACAGGGCATTCGTCGCCGGCGCTGATATTGCCGAGCTTTCCACTTCCACGCCGGTCGACGCTGTGCGTCGGACGAGAGCCGGGCAGGATCTCTTCAATCTCATCGAGCAGCTCGGCAAACCTGTGATTGCCGCGGTCAATGGATTGGCCCTTGGCGGCGGCTGCGAGATCGCTCTGGCCTGCACGATGCGGCTTGCGACAGCAACCGCCAAGTTCGGCCAGCCTGAGGTCAAGCTGGGTCTCATCCCCGGCTTCGGCGGAACGCAGCGCCTGCCGCGTTTGATCGGCAGGGGCCTTGCTCTGCAGCTCATTCTGACGGGCGATACCATGTCAGCCGACGAAGCCTTCCGCACCGGCCTCGTCAACGAAATCGTCGCGGCGCCCGCCCTTATCGATCGGGCAGAGCAGATCCTTGCAAAAATTGCCGGCAATGCGCCCTTGGCGATCAGCTCCGCGATCGAGGCGGTCAACAGGGGCCAGGATTGCAGCCTGGCTGAAGGGCTCGCCTTGGAGAGCAAGTTGTTTGCGCTCTGCATCGCCACGCAGGATATGCGCGAAGGCACGGCCGCATTCCTGGGAAAACGCGCGCCGAATTTTACCGGGCAGTGAGCCGCCAGGCTCACTAGAGATTCGCATTTTCAACGACATCACGGAGACAGGTCAATGACTGGGGCAACTCACATCTTTTCCGGGCTAAAAGTGCTCGACCTCGCCAGTTATATTGCCGGGCCGGCAGCCGCCACTATCCTTGCCGACTTTGGCGCCGACGTCATCAAGGTCGAGCCTCCGGGAACGGGCGACGTGTACCGGTTTTTTTCTGCCATGCCGCCGAACCCCGTCAGCGACTTCAATTATGCATGGCAGCTGACCAACCGAAACAAGCGCAGCATCGCCATAAATCTGAAGTCGGCTTCGGCAAAGGAGGTGCTGCAGCGACTTGTCCGGTGGGCTGACGTTGTCGTGGTCAACTTCCCGCCGCGCGTCAAAGCGGCACTCGGCGTGGCCTACGAGGATCTTTCGCCTCTCAATCCAAAGCTCATCTATGCCGACATAACAGGATATGGAGCCTCGGGGCCGGAAGCGGATACTCCGGGCTTCGACATCACTGCCTATTGGGCCCGCTCCGGTCTGATGGAAGTCACACATGACGCCGGTAGTCCGCCGACGCTTCCCATTCCCGGCATTGGCGACCATGCGACGGCGACTACGCTCTATGCAGCCATCGTCACCGCCCTTTACGTTCGAGCGACGACCGGCAAAGGCGGTCATGTCTCGACCTCGCTGATCGCCAACGGCATCTGGGCGGCCGGAGCCTGGGTCGAGGGAGGTCTGCACGGCGGACACTTCTTCCCGCAGCACGATCGCAAGAACCCGCCAAACGCTCTGCTAAATCCTTACCGGACGTCAGACCACCGCTGGATCCTATTGGTGGCAGCGCAAAAGAAAGATTGGCCGGGATTCGCCAAAGCCATTGGCAAGCCGGAACTGCTGGAAGATCCTCGGTTCTCCGACGAACATCGCACGTCCAACGCCGCCGCTCTGGTCGAGATACTCGATCCGCTTTTTGCAAGCCAACCGCTATCGTATTGGAAGCAGACCCTGGATACGGGACGGGTGATCTTCGGGGTGGTGCAGATCGCCCACGAAATCATCAATGATCCGCAACTCGCAGCCAATGATATCGTCGTGCCGCTCGATATTCCCGGCCGACCGGGAACCCGCACGGTCAGCAATCCCATTCAGATCACTGGAAGCGAAAAGGTCAAGCCTCGGCTGGCTGCGCAATTGGGCGAGCATAGCAATGAAATTCTCGAGGAACTGGGATTTGATGCCGCCGAAATCGACAGTCTGAACACCTCCGGCACTGTCGCACCCTTCAAAGGCTGATCAAGGCTTGTCCGTCTCGCCCACGCTTCGCCGACACACAACCGCAACCCAAGCAACGATTTGGAGCCATCAATGACTTCCGCCCCAGCGACCGCCCACGCTCTTCCAGACATCGACAGCGATTTTTATCGCATCCGTGAGATCCTTAGCGACGATGAACAGGCGCTCCTCACAAAAGTGCGTTCCTTCATGGAAACGAGCGTCGCGCCGATCATCAACAAGTACTGGGCCGAGGACGCCTTTCCCTTCGAACTCATCCCCAAAATTCGCGATCTCAATATCGTTGGCATTGGCTTCGAAGGCTATGGTTGTCCCGGCGGCAGCACGCTGCTCGATGGTTTCGTCGCGATGGAATTGTCGCGTGTCGATGCCTCCATCGCTACCTTTTATGGTGTTCACAGCGGCCTTGCCATGGGATCGATCTATCTCGGCGGCTCGGAGGAACAGAAGCAAAGGTGGCTGTCGTCCATGGCCAGGCTTGAGAAAATCGGCTGCTTTGGACTGACCGAACCGTTGGTCGGCTCCGGTACCGGCGGCGGTCTGACGACCACGGCGAAACGCGAGGGAGACACGTGGATCCTGAACGGACAAAAGCGTTGGATTGGTAATTCAACCTTTTGCGATCTCTCCGTCATCTGGGCGAAAGACGTCGATGACAATCAGGTCAAGGGCTTCGTCGTCGAAAACAAGACGACGCCGGGCTTCGCCGTGGAGAAAATCGAAAACAAGATCGCGCTTCGTGTCGTCCAAAGCGGTATCATCACCCTCGACAATTGTCGCGTTCCCGAAGAGAACAGATTGCAGCGCGACCTGTCTTTCCGCGATACGGCGCGTGTCTTGAAGCTCACCCGGCAGTATGTGGCCTGGGAGGCGGTCGGATGCAGCATGGGCGCCTATGAGCATGCCCTGCGCTACGCTCAGACCCGCGAGCAATTTGGAAAGCCGATTGCCTCGTTCCAAATGATCCAGGATCTTCTTGCCAAAATGCTGGGCAATATCACCGCGTCACAGTCCATGGTCGTTCGTCTGGCGCAGCTTCAAGATCAGGGAAAACTTCTCGATCAGCACGCTTCGCTGGCCAAGGCGTTTTGCACGGTAAAAATGCGTGAGACCGTTGCCTGGGCGCGCGAATTGCTCGGCGGAAACGGTATCGTGCTCGATTATAACGTCGCTCGGTTCTTTGCAGATGCCGAAGCGCTTTATTCATACGAAGGCACGCGGGAAATGAACTCTCTGATCGTTGGCAAGGCGGTCAGCGGCTTTAGCGCTTTTGTGTAAGTCCGTTTAGACCGCCACGGTCCGATTTCCATCAGCATAACCATGAGAATTGCGGCGATGGACTCCGCCCCAGCTCCATCGCCCAAAAGGGCCAGCGACACCGCCGCATGTCGCTGGCTTTTGGCGTCCGCCTATCCCACGGCGTCCGGTTCAATCGACAAATCGATGATATTCATGGCGCCGGCAGTGCTTGCCTAATGACAACTAACGATGGCTTTCGAAGCCTAACAACAGTTTCGGCGACCTTTCTGCAAAACTCTTCATGGCCCGCTCCAGCGGATGCCTCGTTCTGGAAGAGATGAAAGCCATGGAAAATATCGCTACAGCCAAATCTTTGACCGACCACAAGATAGGTGATTTCGCAAACCACATCGCCAACCTGCTAGAGCAGGTCAGTGACGCTTTTGACAAGGACCGGAAAGCTGCGCGGCACACGCTTGCGGTGGCATCTCGGCTCGTAAATGAGGAAATCAGCCGGCGGAGAGCCGATGTCACGCCCCCGTTACAACTCGGCGGCCTGAGCGGCTGGCAGGCCAAACGCCTGGCGAATTTTATCGACGCCAATCTCGACGGCCCCATTCAAATTAGCGAGTTGTGCAATCTGGCGCACCTCAGCACCGGGCATTTCTATCGGGCGTTCAAACAGACATTCAAGGAAACACCGCACAATTATATCATGAACTGCCGCATCGAAAGAGCCAAGGCGATGATGTGCGAAACTGCCGATACTCTGGCGAGCATATCGCAAGCCTGCGGCTTTGCCGATCAGGCGCATCTGTCGAAGCTGTTCAGGAGCAAGTTCCGGCAAAGCCCATCGGCCTGGCGGCGCGCCATGAGCGGGGAAATGCTTGTCCCTCGTGCCGTACGAGGCCATTGAAGACGGAAAAATTTTACGTGACGCAGTGGCCGCCGCCGCCCGCCGGCGACGGCTGCATTGGTCCACTAAGCCGACGGCGGCTCTGCAGATGCACGCCAGAAAGCGATACCGGTAAGGGCTCCGCGTCCTGACAACAGGAGCCGCGGTTCTACGGGCCGATCGACGGAGGCGACGCGGACAAATCCACCGAGGTCGCTCACATAGACCTCGCCACTCGCCTCATCGAGCGCCAGCCCGATCCCCTCGTCCAAGCCAGACAAAAGGATCTCAGGTGTCTGCGCGACGCCATTCACGATACGGCAGCGGTTCAGTGTATTTCCACGCGGAGGATCACCGCGGTCCGTCCAGTAAAGCAGACTGTTCTTGGCATCCCATTCCAGGTCGATCGGTTCCGGAAGGGCGTCAAACAACAGGGTGATATCAGACCGGTGACGCGGCGACATGCCTGCCGGCATATCGAGAGGGGCGCTGAAAATGCCACCTTTTCCGGCGTTTGGCGGTCCCTTTTGCGTCCAGTATAGCCGTCCTGAGAGGCGATCGATGGCGATGCCGACGCAATGCAGCCGTTCATCCTTTCGATCTGCCTCCGTCGAGCCGGTTTCGACCAGGACGGTAACGTCGGAACCGTCTGTGCGCGATCGCATCACCCGCATTCCCTCACGATCACACCAGTAAAGCAGCCCGGCATCGGCATCGATCTGTATCTGCTTGGGCGTAAACGTCGCGCCTTCAGGGATGATGACGGTTCTGTTCTTTCCGTCGAAATCCACGCGTTCGATAAACCCGTCATTGGAAGACCAATCCACACCCATGTTGGTCCAGTAAATATGCCTGTTCTTATAGTCGATCGCGAGGCCATCAGGCGTACCGCCGCAGTTTCCGACGAGTTCGACAATGTGTCGCCCATCCAGGGACACCGAGAGCACGCGAGGTGGCCTTGTCTCGAGCAATAGAAGGTGATCAGACGTTTTCGTGTTCATGACGATATCCTTGAAGCTGTTGAGGTCGGGAGGGTTTCGGCCGGGCCGCCGACGTTGAAGCGGGGAGGGCGTTTTTCAACGAAGGCGGAGATCGCTTCGCGTGCATCGTCGGAACGCACTTTTGCGCTGAACTCCTGCAATTCCCTCTGAATCGCCTGATCCAGAGGGGTGTCGGTGTAGCTTCGCATCAGTTGCTTGCAGGCGCGAAGTGCATTCGCCGGTTTTTGGACAAGCTCGCGTGCGGTTTTCAGGGCCGCCTCGAAGACATCGTCATCGGCGACGACTGTTGTGACCAATCCCATGGCAAGCGCCTGTTGGGCGCTGAAGGGATGGCCAAGCAGCACGATTTCGGCTGCCCTGAGATAGCCGACTTGATCGACCAGCGAGAAGCTCGCTCCGAATTCCGGAACCAAAGCGAGATTGATGAAGGGGTATTGGAGCTTGGCGGTGTCGCCTGCATAGACGAAATCACAATAAGTCAGCATCGTCGCTCCGGAGCCGACGGCCGCACCCCGCACCGCCGCGACCAGAGGTTTGTCCAGCGCTCTTAAAGCGTCGATCAATCGCCTCTGCGGACTATCTCCTGAACCAGGTGGATGATCCTGAAAATCCTTCAGGTCGTTGCCGGCCGAAAAGTTATCGCCGACGGAGTGCAGCAAGACGACGCGCACATCGGGATCATCTCGTGCGTCGGATAACAATCGCGCAATTTCGAGATACATCTCCAGCGTCAGCGCATTTCGCTTTTCAGCGCGATTGAACTCTATTGTCAGGATGTGCTCATCGAGACCGGTAAGAATATCGTTCATGGGAGTTCTCAGTCAGGCGGGAGAAGTTTGTCCTGAGGTCCAGTTCAACGCCCGCCTGACTTGCCGCCGAACCTGTCTCCGAACGCACGCCTATTGCTGCTGGGTGGTCTTGAGTTCGTCCGCCCGAAGGGCCAGCAGTCCGAGGAGAATGTCATCACGGTACTTTGCAAGGTCCTGAATCGACCGGCCGTGGGCTTCGTCCAACACGCCTTTGATGATGGTTTGGCAGGTCTCAGGACTAAGCTCCGGATTTCCGAGGTCGCGCCACCAAGCCGTCATCGGCCCTGTAAACTGGCTGAAGAAATGCTCGATGCCGCCTTCACCGCCGCCCAGATGGTAGAGCAGGTTCGGACCCATGATTCCCCAGCGCAGGCCGGGTCCCCAGGATATGGCAGCATCGACGTCACCGGCGTCGGCCACCCCTTCGTGAATGAGGTGGACAACCTCGCGATAAAGTGCTGCCGATAGCCGATTGGCCACGTGCCCCGGAACCTCTTTACGGACGTGAATCGCACGCTTTCCCAAGCCGGCATAGAATTTCATCGCGCGATCGATGGTGTCTTGAGATGTCGTCTCGCCGCCGACGACTTCAACCAGTGGAACCAGATGCGGCGGGTTGAAGGGATGGCCGATCACGCAGCGTTCCGGGTGGCGAGTGCAGGCCGATTGGATGGCACTCATTGTCAATCCGGAGGTGCTGGAAGCGATGATGACATCGGGGCCCAAGATCGTATCGAGCTGATCGTAGAGCTTGCGCTTGAAATCCAGCCGCTCCGGGCCGTTTTCCTGTACGAGGTCGCAGTCAGCAACGGCTTTTTCCAGATCCGGCTCGAATGTAAGCCGGGCGCGATCGGCCGTTGGTGCGAGGCCGAGCCGTTCGAGCGCGGGCCAGGCGGCATCCACGAAATCTTGCAGATACTGTTTTGCAGTTGGCGAAACATCGGTCGCAACCACATCCAGTCCTTTGGCCAAATAGAGTGCCGACCAACTTGCGCCGATAACGCCGGTGCCGATGATCGCTACGCGTTTAATGTCTCGAGCCATTGTCGTATCCCAATTTCCAGGAGTGTAACCGGGCCTTGACAGGCCCTATCGCCTTCAAGACGATTTGATCGAGGAGATCGCGTGCGGCGGCGAACGATATCGGCACATGCGGGACTCGATCATGGAGCGACCATAGGCGCTTCGTCCGCCGGTTGCTTTGCCCCGGTTCGCGCCGTTTGTATCGCGCTACCAAATAGGCTCGGAGGTCCGCGGCTCGCCGGGTCAAATCGGTCCGAATGTCGTGTATGATGCTCGACAGGCAACGTCGTTCGTTAGCAGACAGTCCGATCTTCTAACAAAAACTAACGAGCAGAATGGCCTGATCCTCGCATAATTGGCGCCGTATTCGGGACATGGCGCGCACCGGTTTCTCGACGAGTTCGCGACTGCGTCAGACCTTGCCGAACGAGACATGATCGGACAAACACCGTGACGGACACGAACGATACGGCTTCAGTTTCACGAGAAGAGGACCTGCTTTCCCAGTCGCAGGGCTCCGCGCTCGCGCCGGCGCTGATTGTTACAGCCATCATCCTCGGCATTATCAGCACGACAGTGTGGTTCTTGATGATCCCGCAACCGCTCATCATTCAGGGTGAGGCTGATGCGACACGGATCGACATCGCCGCCCGCGTCGATGGACGTGTCGGCGACCGGCCGGTCTCACGCGGCGACAATGTCAAACAGGGTCAACTCCTGTTTCGCATCGACAATCCCGAGCTTATGACCAAGCTCGCCAACGAACAGGCGGCGAAAGTCTCCGCGCAAGCGACGCTTGCCAATATCGATGCCGGTACCCGCCAAGAGGAAATTGCCCAGCGCCAGGCGGCTCTCGATACTGCGCGCGCGAACGCGACCTTGGCGCAGCAGACCTATGATCGAACAAAACAAATAGTCGGCGCCGGAAGCGCGCCGATCCAACGACTGGATGATGCCACCAACTCCCTCGTCGTTGCCCAGCGCACGAACGACCAGGCAAATCTCGCTTATCAAGAGGCGGTCAACGGCTATACGAAGGAGCAACGCGAGATCGCCGTGGCCAATGTCGCGCAGGCGCAGGCGGCCATCGACACGGCCAAGGCTGAAGTGAACGAATTGACGGTAGCAGCGCCCGTCAACGCCCAAGTCTATCAAATTGGTGCCGAGCTTGGCGAATATGTCGCCCCCGGCGTGCCGTTGTTGTCGCTGGTGGACCTCAGCGATGTGTGGCTGACATTCGACCTGCGTGAAGATCTTGTGAAAGGCTTGACAGTCGGGGACCGCTTCGAGGCCCGCGTGCCGGCATTGGGGGATCGCAAAATTTCGGTTGTTATTCGCGTCATTGCCGCCAAAGGCGAATATGCCGATTGGCGCGCGACGCGCGCGACCGGCGACTTCGACTTGCGCACCTTCGAGGTCCGCGCCTATCCCGATCCGGCCGTTCCCGATCTGCGCCCAGGCATGAGTGTTTATGCCATTCCGCCGGGTCAACAGAAATGAACGCGGTTCGACCCGGCCTGTTGCTCGTCGCGCAGCGTGAATTGCGTTGGATGGTCAGCGACCGGCTGGCGCTTCTCCTTATCGTCATCGTCCCGCTTTTCGGCTTCGGCCTGCTGAGCTGGACCTTCAGTCATGCCGTCATCCGCAACCTTCATGTGGATATTGTCGACGCGGACCGTTCGCCAACCTCGGAAAAATATGCCCAGGCGATCAGCGCCGCCCCAGGCGTCAGCGTCGCGTGGCGTTCAAGCGACCTGAATGGCGCCATGCACTCCATTCGCTCCGGGCGCGCCATTGCCGCGGTCTATATTCCACCGGATTTCGAAAAGGATGTGCTGGCGTTGAAGCGCCCGCAGATCGTCACCTTTTACAATCGCCAATATTATACGCCCGGCAACAACGCTGCGAGCGCCTTGTCGAGTGCAATCAGCTCTCAGACGGCAGCGCTCGTCACGGAATTGCAGACAGAGGGCAAGTCGTTCCAGCCGGGCCAGCTCATTGCCGAAAAATATGTTCTCAGCAATCCGGCCCTGAACTATGCGCAATTCCTGCTACGCGCCATCCTGCCGACCATCCTGCATATGGTCACCGCCATTGCCGGCGGCTATGCCGTTGGATCTGAGTATTCATCGCGCGATCCGGCGGAATGGCTGCGGGCCGCAGGTGGCAGCCCGCTTGCGGCCATTGTCGGAAAGCTTGCGCCGATTCTGGGCATTCTCATCATCATCATGGCCGGCTGTGCCGTGATTATCGATGCGGTCTATCAGGTGCCGTTTCGCGGCAATTCGGTCATTCTGGCAGCAGCCGCCATTCTGCTGCTGATCGCCTATCTGAGCCTTGGCGCATTGTTGCAACTGCTGGTGCGAAACCTGGCGGTCGGTCTCAGCCTCACCGGCATCATTTGCTCGCCGGCGTTCGGCTTCGTCGGCGTCGGCTTTCCGGTGCTCGCCATGAACGGGTTCGCACGGGCTTGGGGGGATGTCCTTCCCCTGCGCTGGTATATCCAGATCCTGTTCGACCAGGCGGTGAGAGGACTTCCGGCGCAGGTGTCGGCAACGCCGTTTGCGATATTGGGCGGGCTTGCAATCCTCTATTTCCTGCTTGCCTGGCTAAGGCTGCGAAGCCCGAAATCGACAGTTCGGAGCAAACATCCGATAGCAGCGGCGGCCCCGGTCTCCGGACCTCCCCGCATGGGACGTTCCTTCCTGCTCGAGTTGCAAACGGCGCGCGGCAACAAGACGGTCTTCGGCCTGATCGTGCTCGCCCCGATCATCTATGGCGTTTTCTACCCACAACCCTATCTCGGTCAGGTCTTGAAACGTATTCCTGTCGCCGTCGTCGACCAGGATCGAACGGAGTTGAGCCGTGGTGTCGTCCAGGCTCTCAATGCAGACGAGGCACTCAGCGTCGATATCAGGACGAACACACTCGCCGAAGCGCAGGCGGCGTTGGATCGCCGGCAGGTATACGCGATCGTCGGCATACCTGAGGGCACTGCCCGGGAAGTCCTGAAAGGCAATCCCGCGCGCATGCCGACCTATATCGATGCTGCCTACTTCCTCATGTACAGCCGCATGGGACTGGGCATCGACGAGGCGCTCGGGTCGACAAACCTCGCGATAGCGGCCTCGGGTGCGCGCCTGGATGGCAGTCTTGCGCATGCGGCAATCACGAAAAACTCCCCTGTCGAGGCGCTCTCGGAGCCGCTTTTCAACCCGACCGGGGGTTACGCAAGCTATGTCGTGCCCGCCGCCTTCATGCTCATTCTTCAGCAGTCCCAATTCATGGGGATTGCGACACTCGGGGGCGCGGCTTTTCAAGCCGGCGGATCCGAAGCGCGACGGCGGCGCGGCCGGGCGCGCGCGATCGTCG
>NZ_JALBGX010000147.1:0-15790 GCF_023006465.1 Rhizobium sp. PRIMUS64
CGCGCCATCGTGCGCCAGCCTTCGGCCTTCCTGTTCGACGAACCGCTGTCGAACCTCGATGCCGCGCTACGCGTCAACATGCGCCTCGAAATCAGCGAGTTGCATCAGCAGTTGAAGACGACGATGGTCTACGTCACCCACGATCAGGTCGAGGCGATGACCATGGCCGACAAGATCGTCGTCTTGAACAGGGGCAATATCGAGCAGGTCGGCTCGCCGCTCGAACTCTACAGCCGCCCCCGCAACCTCTTCGTCGCCGGCTTCATCGGATCGCCCAAGATGAACTTCATCACAGGCCAGCACGCCGCCGCGCTGAACGCACATACCATCGGCGTCCGGCCCGAACATCTGACCATTTCCACGACCGAAGGCCTGTGGAAGGGTGAGGCGAGCGTCACCGAACATCTCGGCTCTGATACCTTCATCCATGTTCGCACCGAGGTGGCGGGCCTGCTGACGGTTCGGGTCCTGGGTGAGACGGGCATCCGCGCCGGGGGGACGGTTTATCTAACGCCCGATCCAGCGCGGATCCATAGATTCAACGAAAAGGGAGTGGCAAAGTAATGAAACGGCTTGAAGGAAAATCAGCTTTGATTACCGGTTCGGCGCGTGGCATCGGCCGAACGTTCGCAGAGGCTTACATCCGCGAGGGCGCCACCGTCGCAATCGCCGACATCAATATCGAGCGCGCCGAGCACACGGCCAGCGAACTTGGCGCATCCGCCTATGCACTGAAGATCGACGTTACCGATCAGGCCTCCATCGACCAGGCGATTGCCGCTGTCGATGCCAAGACCGGCGGCATCGACATTCTCGTCAACAATGCCGCGCTTTTCGATCTTGCGCCGATCGTCGGCATTACCCGCGAGAGCTTCGACACACTTTTTGCCATCAACGTCTCCGGCACGCTCTTCACGCTGCAGGCCGCGGCGAAATCGATGATCGCGCGGGGCAAAGGCGGCAAGATCATCAACATGGCGAGCCAGGCGGGACGACGCGGAGAGGCTCTGGTCGCCGTCTATTGCGCAACGAAAGCTGCTGTCATTTCCTTGACGCAGTCAGCCGGGCTCGACTTGATCAAGCACGGAATCAACGTCAACGCCATTGCACCCGGCGTCGTCGACGGCGAACATTGGGACGGCGTGGATGCGAAATTCGCAGAATACGAAAACCGCCCGCTTGGCGAGAAAAAGCGGCTGGTCGGTGAAGCTGTTCCCTTCGGCCGCATGGGGACGGCGGAAGACCTGACCGGAATGGCAATCTTCCTCGCCTCGAAAGAAGCCGATTACATCGTCGCACAGACCTACAACGTCGATGGTGGTAACTGGATGAGCTAACCGCTATCCTCAACCCGGCTTATCCGTTGATGGAACAAGTGGAATGAGCGCCTCGACCAGCTTGACCAAGCCGTCGGTTGCCCGCAACGGAACATCGCGGCTGGCGCCGAAATTTGAGCACGTTCTGACCGCTGAAGACGATACCTTCCTCTGGCGGATCGACGACTATCCCTGGGCAAATTCGCTCTGGAATTTTCATCCGGAATTTGAGATTCACCTTATCCGCAAATCGTCCGGCACGGCGTATGTTGGTGATTATATCGGCAATTTCGGTCCCGGCGATCTAACAGTCGTCGGCAGCAATCTGCCACATGATTGGGTCTCGCATATTGGCAAAGGCGACAGGATCCCGGAACGGGATCTTGTCGTTCAATTTCATCCGGACAAAATTCGAGAAGCAAGCAGGTATCTGCCGGAGATGAAGCGCCTGGACACGCTTCTGACGGCCGCACAGCGTGGATTGCGATTTTCGGGGACTACAGCTCGACGTGCGGCTCTTCTGCTCGAACGCATTGGAGCAGTTGGTGGGTTGGAAAGGTTGATCCGTTTCCTTCGCGTTCTGGAACTGCTGGCAGATTCCCGCGAATACGAACTTTTGTCATCGCCCGACTTCTCGCCTAGTCTCGACGCGGCGACGCTGAACACCATGCAGCGGGCAATTCTCCATATCCACGGCCACTTTACTGAGAAAATTCAGCTCCCCGACGTCGCATCCGTAGTCAACATGTCGACAAACACCTTCAGCCGATTTTTCATCAAGAACACCGGACGCAGCTTTACGGATTACGTGGTGAGTTTGCGCATAGGCAGGGCCTGCAAATTGCTGTCGGAGTCCGATGAGACCGTGACCGACATCTGCTATGAAGTTGGCTACACCAACTTGTCGAACTTCAATCGCGCGTTTCTTCGCCATGTCGGCAAGACTCCATCCGTCTACCGGAAGGCCGCACGGGGAAAACGCGTCTCGCCCGACAGCTGAAGACTATCCACTTTCAGATTGCTGCTTGCTGCGGCAAGTTGCTCATTGGTGGACTTGCGTCTCCGAGGCGGCCGATCACCGCCTCTTTCCGGTGCGGACGAGGCGCACGCCTCCTGCAAGGACTACCAGCAGGTGAAGCCTGCATCGACGTTGACGATTGCCCCGGTCATCAGGCTGGCAGCGCCCGACGCGAGGAAGAGGACTGCGCTTGCAACCTCTTCCGGCGTTCCCATCCTGCCCATCGGCGTGTCGGCGAGCCAGAGCGGAATACGCTCGCGATTGGCTTCGACGGCCACCACCATCGGCGTCTCGATATAGGTGGGCGCGACAGCATTGACCCTGACGCCGTGCTGCGCCCACTCGGCGGCCAACGAACGCGTGAGGTGATGGACTGCTGCCTTGGAGACGTTATAGGCCGTCTGAGGCTGAGGCCGGTTGCAGATGTGACCCGACATCGAGCCGAGATTCACGATGGCGCCGCGCTTCATCGAAATCATGGGACGACCGAAGGCGCGCGAGCACCAGAATACGCCGTTGAGATTGACGTCCATCATGCGCAGCCAATCCGCGTCGGTGAGCTCTTCCGCTGGGATGCCACTCTGGCCAATTCCGGCATTGTTCACGAGGATCGTTGCCGGCCGGCCGCCATCGGCAAGCTCGGTTGCGATCGCATCCATTCGGGCCGCGTCGGTGACGTCGCCGACCCGGACTTCGACCTCGTACCCCTTGTCGCGCAGCGCAAGCGCTTGCTCAGCGTCGGCCTCGTTGCGTTCGATAACGACGACG
The DNA here is from genome assembly GCF_023006465.1 of Rhizobium sp. PRIMUS64. Taxonomy (NCBI): domain Bacteria; kingdom Pseudomonadati; phylum Pseudomonadota; class Alphaproteobacteria; order Hyphomicrobiales; family Rhizobiaceae; genus Rhizobium; species Rhizobium sp. PRIMUS64. Next base: position 3,103 of record NZ_JALBGX010000147.1, read on the forward strand.
GCGGCGCCCGCCTCCGCCAGCGCCTCGCTGCAGCACAGCCCGATCGCGCGCCCTCCGCCCGTAACCACCGCCCGTTCGCCGTCGAGGCGAAATTTCTGCTGGTAACTCATGTTCGGCTCCTTCAGATGTCAAAGGCGCTTGGAAGCACCACGATATCACGGATGGTGACGTTGCGCGGACGGGTCAGCATGAAGATGATCGCGTCGGCGACTTCCTTGGGCTCGATCAGAGCGCCGGCTTCCTTGGCCTTGCGAAGGTTTTCCTCCGGCCAATCCGCAAGCAAAGCGCTGATCACCGGCCCCGGAGAAACCGACCCCACACGAATGCCGCTTTTCAGAAGCTGGCGTCGCATCGTCTGGACGAAGCACGTCATCGCCCACTTCGATGACGAATAGACCGGTTCCCATGGAATCGCCGAATGTCCGGCGACCGAGCTGGTGACGACAATGTCGCCCGTGCCACGTTCGATCATGTGTGGAATGACGTTTCGAACGTTCTTGATGACGACGTTGACGTTGAGATTGAGCATCCGATCGATGGTATCGAGGTCGGTTTCCACCAGGTCACCGCCGATATAGGTGCCTGCATTGGCATGCAGGATGTCGAGTTTGCCGGTCTTGGACAGAATGCCCTCGAGTAATCCCGCACACTCGCCCGGATCCAGCAAGTTGATCTTGAGCGGAATAGCGCGCTCGCCAAGCCGGTCGCAAACTCTCTCAAGGGCCTTCTCATCGCGGTCCACCAGCACGACCGTCGCGCCAGCGGCGAGCATTGCCTCCGTCGAAGCGAGTCCTATTCCGGATGCTGCGCCCGTGACCGCCGCGATCTTCCCATTCAATTCCGTCATCGATTTCTCCTCCTGCTTGATCCTGATTGTCAATTCTTCCCGACGCCGCAGGCGGCGTGATAGTCCGAGAGACTCTTCGTCACTCTCCAGATCAAAACCTGTTCCGGATCGAGCGGCGCACCTGCGAAATCCTGCGCGGCCGGCATATGCTGCCAAAGCAATGGCAGCGGTACGGATTGGCCTCGAAGGGCCTCGCATAGCCGCCGGACGGCCTCTTGTGCTTCAGCTGACGCCCAATAATAGCGGATGCGGTCAGACAGCGAATAGTGCCGCAGCCAGCGCATCTCGGCGTTCGTCCCGTGGTAGTGGCGGCTCCAATTGCCTGGCTGATCGAGCATCAGCGCTTCCATCGCCGCATAGAGCGGACGCTGGCCATAATCGGGCAAGAGGTCCGACGCGATCGCATCCAGCGCATAGAGCGCCTCGCGCAGGACGAAGGTCAGCTCGGGACCGACCTTGAGAATGGGAAACCCGTCCTCCACCAGCGCGGTCAACGGCCGTGTCCCCTGATAATCCGTCGAGTGAGCCTCGAAGACGAATTGCGGCTCGTCGGTCAGCACCGATTTCAGCGCGTCTATCTTGCTGCGATCATAAAGGATGACATTGTGATTGCCGAACTCGACGCCCGGCTGAACGACCAGCCCAATGGCCCGTCCAAACGCTTGCCCGAGTCCTGCCTCCGCAAAGATCCGGCGGTGGACTTCGATCGTCTTCAGCGCCGCTGCGGCAGCCGTCGGTTCGATTGATGTGAGGGCATGATCGGCCCCGCCTGGCGGCGGCACTTCGGTGCCGATGACATAAACCGGCATTGCGCCGCCGCTCTTCTTCGCCGACGCCTCGGCGACCGCCGCCAGCCGGGCGGCACGATGGGCCGTGGTTTCGTCGTCGAGCGCCACCGGCTCGCCCTTGCAGCCCATCGAGGCATCGAGGTGAATCTTGCGGAATCCGGCGTCGACATAGGCGGCAACCATCTTCTCGGCCTCGGCCATGGCCTCTTCCGCCGGGCGGTCGCGCCAAGGATTGGGGCCGAGGTGGTCACCGCCGAGAACGATGAGTTTTTCGGGGCACCCTTCCTCCGCCGCGATCTTCATCACCAGGGACGCGAAGTCGCTTGGCGTCATTCCGGTGTAGCCGCCAAGGTGATTGACCTGGTTGCAGGTCGCTTCGATCAGGACGGTGCTCTGGTGTTGCCGCCCGTGTCGGAGTGCTGCGCGAAGCACGATCGGATGGGCGGAGCAGACGGAGGTCACACCTCTCGGGTGGCCTTCGCTCCTCAGCTTGGCCAGTTCGTTGAGATGCACCTGCATCACGGGCGCCTTTCCGTTGAAGCGATAAACGCATCGAGCTCTTGCTGAGTGCCGGCACCTTCCATCGGACCGAGGACCGTCACGTTGCGGGCGCCAGCGGCCGAGGCATAGGTAAGCGCTTCCTTCTGAGACATTCCGAGCCGCCGGCAGGTGAGATAGGCACCGCCGAAGCAATCGCCGGCGCCCGTAGGGTCGACCTGCTGAACGACAAATGCCGGCGCGTCGATGCGGTCTCCCTCCCTGCCGAAATAGGTCGCGCCTTCGGCTCCGCGCTTCAGCACGACCTCCTTGACGCCAATCTCGAACAAGCGGCGGATCGCCTCTGCCTCGCCTTCGACACCTGCGGCACGCTCAAGTTCCTCTCCGGACGGCAGAAGCAGATCGGCGGCGGCGACGAGCATGGAAAACCGGCGCTCGGTGTCCGCGTCCAGCTTCAATTCCTTGCGAATGTTCGGATCCACCGAGAGCGTTCCCCCGCGTGCCTTGACGATGTCGACCGCCTTGTCGATCACTTCGCGCGCGCTGGGGACCGACAGCGCCGAACCCATCACGTGAAGATGGCCGCTCCGATTGATGAGATCGGCGACCGCTTGAGACCAGCCGAAGCGCGCAGCTGCTGATGTGGCGATGTTGTAGACGAAATCCCGGGAGCCATCCTTGCGGTAGCGAACAAACGCGCTTCCTGTTGGATAGTTCGGATCGATCGAGATCGTCGAAACATCGACGCCGTCACGTTTGAGGCGATCGGTATTGACACGACCGAAATCGTCATCGCCGACCGCACCGACCATGGCGGCCTTGCCGCCCAGGCGGCCGCACTGCGAGATGAAGATCGCCGGCGCCCCGCTCGCGAACGGACCGACGAGCGGCTGGGCTTCGAGAAAACCGTCTCCCACCGTCGTGGCGACGATCTCGACGAGGATCTCCCCTACGCAAACCGTGGGACCAAGCTGGTCCGGAGCCAGTACTGAAGTCATTTGCAATCCTGCTTTCGATCGTTCTTGTCGTCAACTCGTCGCCGATTGGACCGGCGCACCGTCCTCGCTGCCGAACTCCTCGCTCTCCAATGACAGAAAGCGCTGGTGCAACATGCATGCCGCTCCGAAGGCGGAACCGAACTCCGCATCATCGTCCACGACGATCTCAGGCGTGGGGAAAGGTATATTCTGGCCCTCCGACATGTGGACCGCCACGCGGGCGGCGACCATCGGGTAGAGAGATGCGACGGAGCCACCCAGCACGATCCTGTCTGGGTCGAGCAGACGACAGGCCTGCAGCAATGCATATGCGAGATGGCGCGACCAGGTTTCGGCGATATTGACCGCAGCCGGGACACGGTCACGAACGCCGCCGAGGAATTCCTGCAGATCCGCGTGCTTACGGCCAACAGCCTCGCGATACTGCCGGATGAGCACCTCGCGACCGATCAGCTGCTCAAACTTCTGACCGCCGCTTCCCGGCACCAGAGTGTGGCCGATCTCTCCCGCCAGACCGTGACCGCCCCGGAACAGCTTGCCATCGATCATGATGCCGCCGCCGACGCCCGTTTCCATCAGCAGGAAGAGGGTCACACCTGCGGCACCGTGACGATAGCTGTCACCGATCGCAAACGCATTGGCGTCGTTTTCGACCGCGATCGGGACGGCGGCCGGGAAGGCGGACCGCCCGATCTCCTTCAACGACACGTCTCGCCAGCCGATGATGGGGGCAAGCGTGACAATTCCGTCCGGCCGGATGTGGGCCGGCGCCGAAATGCCCAGACCCTTGCACCGTCCGATCATCCCTTTCGCCATCGCGCCGACAATCAGCTCGACGCCCTGCGACACGGCCTCCTCCACCGTCGAAGATGGTGTGTCGAACGCTATTTTCCGGCATGCCCGGACGTCGGCGGAGAGATCGACAACTGCAGCCGATATATGCTCGACGCCAATCTCGATTCCGACGAAGAATGCGGCATCGGGGACCAGTTCGAGCATGATGCCCGGACGACCGGCCCGGGAATGCTCCAGGCGCTGCTTGCCGCTCTCGTCCGACTCCTGAACGAACCCGCCTTCCGTCAGTTCGGCGACGATCTCTCCCGAGGATGAGCGATTCATGCCGAGCTTCCGGGCGAGGTCGGCCCGGCTGAGGCTTCGGTGGGCGTAGATCGTCTGCAAGGCGGCGACGATATTGTTCTGTCGGATCCTGCGTGGCGAACTTCCGATGGAGACGGTGTCGTTCATATTTCAATTCCCTTCAGTCGGCCCAACCCTTACACGACTGGAACAGGCTGTCAGAAGGATAATTAGGGCCGCGCGTTTGTGGCGCGGCGACGCTTGGCCTCGTCATATTTCAGCTCGATGTAGCGCTTCGCGTGCGCGGCAAGCGGATCATTATCCTCCCAGGTGTCGCGCCAGATCGCGCAGGCGAGTGACAGGCCTTCGTCGACAACCGTCGTCGAGAAGCTCTCGAACACGATGTCGCGCTTGTAGTCGATGTCGAGCAGGGCGTCGAAGATCAGATCGAAGTTGATGACGCCATCGCCGAGATAGCCGCGATTGCTCTCGCCGATGTGGAAGTAGCCGATCTTGTCGCCGGCCAGACGGATCGCGGCGGCCGGATTGGCTTCCTCGATGTTCATATGGAACGTGTCGAGGTGGAGACGGACATGCTCCGATCCGGTCTCGGCGATGAACTTCAACCCCTGCGCCGCCGTATTCAGCAGGTTCGTCTCGAACCGGTTGACAACCTCCAGGACGAGGTCGACGTTCGCCTGCCTGGCGACTTCGCCGGTCGCGGCGATCGCAGCGACGCTGTTGTCCCAGCCCTTCTTCGTCGGCTGGCGATTGTACTTGGTGTGCGCGGAATAAAGAATCCCGCCGAGCTTGTTGCCGCCGATATCACGGACCGCACGAACGGCGTCGGCCAGTGTCTGCTTGCCAGCGGATACCGCAGACATGTCCTCGCTCGATACGTCCTTGTCGAGCGGCAGGCCCATCGTCACGCCAATCTCGACGTCAAGCGACTGCGCAAGCTTTGCCAGTCGATCGAGGTTGAATTTCTCGGGGCGCAGATAGGCAAATTCGATGGTGCGATATCCGTGTTCGGCCGTCTTGTTGAGGGCCATCTCCAGCCCTTCCTGCGTTTGGCCGCCTGTCCATACAAATGAATGGATACCCAATCGACGCATAGCCTTTTCCTCCAAAAAATGCCCTTGGCTGCGCACAGTGCTATGCCATTTAGTTTGGTAAGACAACAAATAATTTTGTCTGGAATTTTTTTGCTGCTTTGCAAAATTACCTTGCAATGCAATATTTTACGTTTCTCACATTGTATTCTACCGTCTGCCGGAAATTAGTTTCTGCGAAAATCAATGGGATAGATCCATGATTTGCATGTTTAGACAACAAATGTTGCGCTGGAAGTTTTTTTGGCCTACACAAAAGACCGGCGAAATGATCTCGCTGCACTTTGGGAGGATTGAAAATGAACAATGCTTTGAAGGCTAGCGCGCTTGCGCTGACGCTCAGCCTCGCTACTGCCGCTTCGCCGGCCTGGGCTGACTTCTGGTCCGACGCTGGAGCCAAATTCAAGGGCGTGACACTGCACGGCGTCACCGAAAGCACCCCGCCATCGAACTACATCAGGAACGTGCTGGCTCCGGAATTCGAAAAGAAGACCGGCATCAAGGTCGACATCGAGACGACATCCTGGGATCAGATGTACGACAAGGCCATCAAGGACATGGAAGCCAAGACCGGCATCTATGACATGGTCTACATCGAGCAGGACATCATCTATTCTTATCTGGCCAGGAATTTCCTCGTCGACATCACGAAGACGCTGAAAGACCAGCCGGATCTGAAGGCGCCGACCTACGACGATGCGAACTTCACCAGCTTTGCCAACTACTTCAAGGACACGAGCGGCGATCTGTTCGGCGTTCCGATGGAAGCCTTCCTGAAGACGTATCTCTATCGCAAGGACCTCTTCGACGATCCGAAGATCAAGGAAGCCTTCAAGAAGGAAACCGGCAAGGACTTGAAGCCGGCGACCACACACGCGGAATACACCGAGATCGCCGACTTCTTCACGAAGTACGGCAAGGACAATGGCATGGAGCTCTGGGGCACGACCGCCCAGGCACATACAGGCCATCCGGCGTCGTGGTATGAATTCTTCGAGTCCATCGTGCCGACCTTCGGCGTCTACAATTGGGGCATCGACGCCAAGAACAACTATGCGGCGACGGTCGAACATGGCGGCGCGATGAACAGCGACAAGGCGAAGGCGGCGTTGAAGTATTGGCTGCACCTGCGCGACATCGCTCCTCCGGAATCGACGCAGTCAACCTGGACGGAAACGGCAACGACGTTCGCCGCCGGCCGTGTCGCCCAGGGACTGATCTACGGTGAGAATGCCGCGTGGATCGCAAGCGATCCAGCGCAGTCGAAGGTGGTCGGCCAGGTCGGATTCGCTCTGCCGCCGCTCGAGCCGGGCGTGCTGGACGACGCGAAAGCCGGAAAGGGCTATATCGGCTACTATGATGGCGGCGCCTTCGGCGTGCCGGTTACGTCCAAGAACAAGGAAGCGTCGCTGCTCTTCCTCGAATTCATCGGTCAGAACGAAGTGCAGCCCGATTGGGCCATCGCCGCACCGCGCATCACCAACACGGCGACATTCGATGATCCAAAAGTGAAGGAAATGGACGTCAAGCTCGGCGGCTTCTACACGATGCTGAAGGACGAGGGCAAGCTCTTCGCCGGCGCTCCTCCCTACCCCTTCCACGCTCAGGTGCGTGAAGCGACCGCTCCCATCTTCTACGACATCCTGACCGGCAAGATCGGTCCCGATGAAGGCCTCGACCAGATGGCGGCCAAGGCCGAAGAGGAGCTCACCTCGCTCGGCTATCGCAAATAAAATATCCTCCCCAACTGACGGGTCGTTCCGACGACCCGTCATCTTTCGCTCCCTGATGGAGCGGACGTCCACATAGCGTTCAATGGGGGATAGGCGATGCATTCGCAGAAGCTCGGGTGGCTGTTGCTGTCACCGACCATAGTGATCCTCGGACTGTTCGGGATCTTTCCTTTCATCTACGTCCTCTGGGTCTCTTTCCATTCATGGAACCCGTTCGCGGCCAATCCGGGCATGATCTTCAACTGGGCTGAGAACTATCGGCGGCTCGTCTTCGACCCGCAGTTCCTGGCATCGCTCGGCATAACCCTGGCATTCGTCTTCTTCGCGGTCGTGTCGGAGCTGGTCCTCGGCTACATCCTCGCCCAGGCGCTGCTCAAGGACTTTCCCGGAAAAGCGGTGTTTCGCACGATCCATACTCTGCCCCTGATCATGGCGCCCATCATCGTCGGCTCAGTCTGGAAGCTGATGACCACCCCGTCCATCGGCATCATTCCCTATCTCCTCAGGAGCTGGTTCGGGTACGATCTGAATATCGGCCAGAGCGCCGTCGCGGCCTTCACCGTCACTGTCATCATGGACATCTGGCACTGGACGCCGCTCGTCACCCTCTCGCTGATCGCCGCACTCGTCTCGCTTCCATCAGACCCGTTCGAGCAGGCGCAGATCGACGGCGCCGGCAGGAGCCAGATCTTCTGGCACATCACGCTCCCCTTGATCCGCCCGGCCATGCTGGCCACTGTGTTCATCAGGCTCATGGACGCGCTGCGCACCGTCGACGAAGTCCTGATGCTGACCGGAGGCGGCCCGGGCTCATCGACGCGCTACATCGGCGTCCATATCTTCAGGGAAGTTTTTCCCAAGACGAATTACGGCTACGGTTCGGCGATCTCCGTCATCGTCCTCTACCTCACCATCGTCGTCTGCTGGCTGCTCTATGTCGGCTTGATTGCGCCCCGCGTGAAGAGAGGTTGAAGCGATGAAGACCAAAAACCCCTGGCTTCCGGTCCTCCTGTGGACCTTGATAAGCTTCGTGACCCTTTTCCCGATCTATTGGCTCTTCGTCATATCGGTGAAACAGCCCTTCGACCTGTTCTCGACGCCCGATGTCATTCTCCGGAGCTTCTTCTGGAAGAATTACCAGGACGTGCTGACCAATCCGACCTTGCGCGGATACATGCTCAACTCGCTGATCATTTCGTCAGGCAATGCGCTGCTCGTCACCACGCTCGGCTTCCTTGCCTGCTACGCCCTGACGCGCTTCGACCTCGCCGGCAAGGAAAGCATCTTCTTCTGGACGATCACCAACCGCATGGCGCCGCCGGCGGTCTTCCTCCTGCCGCTTTTCCTGCTGCTGACGCAGGTCTACAGGATCGGCGACTTCTCGCTCGCCGATTCCAAGCTGGGCATGATCTTGGTCTATTGCTCCTTCAACCTTCCTTTTGCCATCTGGACGCTGCGCCCGACCGTGGAAGGCATTCCGAAGGAATTGGACGAGGCGGCCTATATGGACGGCGCGAGCCCATGGACCGTCCTCTATGATATCATCTTTCCTTTGGCACGGCCCGGACTTGCGGTGACGCTGATCCTGACCTGGGTTTTCGCGTGGAACGAATACCTGCTTGCGGCGACGCTCACCAACTTCCATGCGCGGACTCTGACCACCGGCTTGTCGGAATATGTGACGACGACGGGAACGGCCTGGGGCATCATGGCCGCGATCTCGATGCTGACATTGGTTCCTGCGCTCATCGTCTTTTCGGTGGTCCAGCGTCACATCGTCGCCGGCCTGACCTTCGGTGCCGTGAAAGGATGAAACGATGACGTCTCAATCAGGAAATAACGAACCCAAGCCGGGGTTTCTGCCGATCGAAACGAACTGGTTCGACCGGCTCTTCATCTCGATCGTTATCTGGGTCGCACTCTCCCTGTTCTGGATGCGGTTCATCGAGCCGTTCGGGCTTTCCGTATGGTTTGCGGCAGCGATCTCGGCGGTCCTTGGCGCCTACATCGTCTGGAAGGGATGAGCCGATGAATTCCATCAACAACATCAAAGCCGTGCTGCTTTAGGGAGGAACGACATTGGCAAACGTACAGGTTAGCGACGTCACCAAGAAATATGGCTCTCTTCAAGTCATGCACGGCGTCAGCGTCGACATCGAGGACGGCGAATTCGTCGTGCTGGTCGGTCCATCCGGCTGCGGCAAATCCACCCTGCTCCGCATGATCGCAGGTCTTGAGACGGTCAGCAGCGGAGACATCCGGATCGGCGGCCGTGTCGTCACCGACGCTCCGCCAAAGGAGCGTGACATCGCGATGGTCTTCCAGAGCTATGCGCTCTATCCCCACAAGACGGTCGCCGAGAATATGGGCTTTCCGCTGAGGATGGCCAAGCGTCCGAAGGCGGAGATCGACGAGAAGGTCGGCAAGGCAGCCGAGATCCTCGACCTGACGCGTTATCTCGACCGCTATCCGAAGCAACTGTCGGGCGGACAGCGTCAACGCGTGGCGATGGGTCGGGCCATCGTCCGAGATCCGAAGGTCTTTCTGTTCGACGAGCCGTTGTCGAACCTGGACGCTAAACTCCGCGTCACCATGCGTGTCGAGATCAAGGAGCTTCACCAGCGGCTGAAGACCACGACTGTCTACGTCACGCACGATCAGATCGAGGCCATGACGATGGCCAACAAGATCGTGGTCATGCGCGACGGAAGGGTCGAGCAGATCGGCAAGCCTCTCGATCTCTACGACTTCCCGGTAAACCTCTTCGTTGCCGGCTTCATCGGCAGCCCATCGATGAACTTCCTTCAGGGCCGCATCGCCACACGCGACGGCAGGAAGGTCGTCGTCACCGACCAGGGCATCACCCTTCCGATGGCAGACACAAATGCGGATGAGGGAAGAGCCGTTACCTACGGCATCCGACCGGAGCACATCACGATCGGCGATGAAGGCGTACCTGTGGAGGTATCGGTGTTCGAGCCCACGGGTTCGGAGACATTGATCTTCGGCCGCACGGGAGGCGTGCCGATCGACGCGCTGATCCGCGAGCGCATCGAGGTAGACCCTGGACGGACAATGTACTTCCATATCGATCCCCGGCGTGCACACATCTTCGATCGGGAAACAGGCCAGAGACTGTAGGAGGACGGCCCATGGACTTCAAAGGAAAGACGGTTATCGTGACCGGCGCCGGCAAAGGCATCGGACGCGAAATTGTAAGGATGCTCGCCGAACGGGGAGCGCAAGTCGTCGCCCTGACCCGGAGTGCTGCCGATGTCGAAGCGCTGCGAGGGGAATCCGGCTGCCGGGCTATACAGGTCGATCTTGCGGACGCCGATGCGACCAGAGAGGCTGCCATCGCTGCCCTTCCCGCCGATTTGCTCGTCAACTGCGCCGGCACGACCGAGCTCCAACCGTTCCTGGAGACAACCGTCGAAGCATTCGACCGTCTTGTCGCGGTCAACACGCGTGCTCCGATGATCGTCGCCCAGGAATATGCCCGTTCGCTGATCAAGCAGGGCCGCAAAGGCGCCATCGTCAATGTCTCGTCGGTCGCCTCCTTCGTCGGCCTCGCCGACCACGCTGCCTATTGCGCGTCGAAGGGTGGATTGGATGGCTTGACGCGGGTCATGGCAAAGGAGCTTGCACCTCACGGCATCCGCGCGAACGGAATCCATCCCACGGTGACGCTGACCCCGATGGCGGTGAAGGCATGGAGCGATCCCGAGAAGGCCGCGGGGATGATGAAACGAATTCCCGTCGGTCGCTTGGCCGAGCCAGCAGACATTGCCGAGGTTGTTCTTTTCCTGCTCTCCGACGAGGCTGCGATGGTGAACGGGATATCGATGCCGGTGGACGGTGGCTACATGATTGCTTGAAGTTCAGGACTGCCGTGTGGTACGAGCCCGCGATTGCAATACGGGAAGCGGCGACGTTGACCGCCGCACCAACCGGCGCAGCTCATCCTGATCGATAAAATGATCGGTCACGCCGGCCTCTTTATCCGGATGACTGAAGACTAGACCGTCGGAATCCTCAAGCTTCAGAGCTTGCTCCGTATTCATGATCCCCAGTGCCTGGCGCTCGTACTCGGACTCGAGTGCCGCCTCGACGATGGCTTTTCTCTTGCGCATGTCCGTGTCCTCCGTTCCTCAAAGGGTAACGGACAGGCGGAGTCGCGGTTCCGATCAAGGCATCACGATATGAGACTGGCTGAAACGAGCGTCCGCCGAAACACGGCCCCATCGCGCGGGCCGCGCTGTTTTTGGCCCCTCACGAAAAATGGCGAATTCCTGTTCGATGGCACAAGCTCAAGGCATCAGTCCATCGAAGACCAGTCTGACTGCACTTTGCCATTGTGCTCGCCAAGCTTTGGCGACTTACGATGCTGGATCAACATCGCCCCTGAAAAGATGATTGGCGTCCGGATGCCCGGTATCCCTTCATTCTCCACCGCCATCTTCCGATGCGCGACTTGCGGGTCCGCGAATACATCCTTCACGGTGTTGATCGGCCCGGCGGGAACGCCCACACACGCGAGGTCGGCCAGCAGATCCGTCCGCTTGAAGAGCCTCGTGCGCGCTTCCATCATGGATGTCAGTTCTTCTCGATGTCGCACTCTGTCCGCGTTGGTCTTGAAACGGACGTCGTCCGCCACAGCGGAGAGCCGGAGGATTTCGCATAGCCTCTCGAACTGACTATCGTTCCCGCAGGCGATAATGATATTGCCGTCGGATACCGGAAATACTTGGTATGGTGCGATGTTGGGATGCGCATTGCCGAGTCTCGTCGGTGCCTTTCCCGAGGCCAGAAAATTCATCGCCTGGTTGGCCAACACGCCCACTGTGCTGTCCAGCAGGGCCATATCGATATGCTGTCCCTCACCTGTGCTGTTCCGGAGGGTCAAAGCGGCCTGGATAGCGATGACCGAATAGAGCCCTGTGAAAATATCGCCGAACGCCACGCCAATCTTCTGCGGCTCCCGATCTGGTTCACCGGTCAAATCCATGATGCCCGCCATGCCTTGGACGATGAAATCGTATCCCGCACGTTCGGCATATGGGCCGGTTTGGCCAAAGCCGGTAATCGAGCAGTAAATCAGCTTTGAATTGATCGCCTTCAGGCTCTCGTAATCAAGACCGAACTTCTTCAACGCGCCTACCTTGAAGTTCTCGACGACGACATCCGCGTTCGCGATCAGTGCACGAAGCTTTTCGACGTCTTCCGCCGAATTGAAATCCGCCGTGATGCTCAGTTTTCCGCGGTTGCAGCTATGGAAGTAGGCCGCAGCGACGTCATCGCCATCCCGAATGAAAGGAGGCCCCCAACGGCGCGTGTCATCGCCCTCAGGGCTTTCCACCTTGATGACGGTCGCTCCAAGGTCGGCAAGTGTCTGTCCAGCCCATGGACCAGCCAGGATACGCGCCAATTCCACGACCCGAACGCCTTCAAGTGGAGATTGCATCGATAACTCCCTAATCATTCCTAAGTCCGCGGATCAATGTAGGCTACATGTTCGGATAGGCCGGCCCCTCGCCGCCCTGCGGCGGCACCCAGTTGATGTTCTGGTTGGGGTCCTTGATGTCGCAGGTCTTGCAGTGCACGCAGTTCTGGGCGTTGATGACGAAGACGTCCT